>NZ_PNCP01000149.1:0-554 GCF_005886115.1 Pseudoalteromonas sp. S4492 | reverse complement strand
CCCCCCCCCCCCCCCCCCCCCCCCCCGCCCCCCGCCCCCCCCCCCCCCCCCCCCCCCCCCCCCCCCCCCCCCCCCCCCCCCCCCCCCCCCCCCCCCCCCCCCCACCCCCCCCCCCCCGCCCCCCCCGCCCCCCCCCGCCCGCCCCCCCCCCCCCCGCCCCCCCCCCCCCCCCCCCCCGCCGCCCCCCCCCCCCCCCCACCCCCCCACCCCCCCCCCCCCAGCCCCCACCCCCCCCCCCCCCCCCCCCCGCCCCCCCCCCCCCCCCCCCCCCCCTCCCCCCCCTCCCCACCCAGGGCTTCGGTATCAGCTATGCCATCGGCTGTCACCTCTCTCATGTTTCATCTATCAGCTATCATCTCTCAGCTCTCAGCTATCAGCTATCTGCTCTCAGCTCTCAGCTGTCAGCTGTCAGCGCGGGGCTGGGGGGGGGGGGGGGGGGGGGGGGGGGGGGGGGGGGGGGGGGGGGGGGGGGGGGGGGGGGGGGGGGGTGGGGGGGGGGGGGGGGGGGGGGGGGGGGGGGGGGGGGTGGGGGGGGGGGGGTGGGGGGGGGGGGG
>NZ_PNCP01000148.1:0-325 GCF_005886115.1 Pseudoalteromonas sp. S4492 | reverse complement strand
ATGCGGAAGTGGTTCGTGCTGTTTCCGACCTGTTCAGTGTTTCTAAATCGGTTCTCGGCCTCAGTCCATCCAGTCAGGTATACCGGGCTCTGATTGATCAGTGCCGACAGTTACAGGATCGCTATCATTGGCTGACTCATGATGAAACCGGTGCTCTGCATCAGGACATCAGCTCAATCATGGAAACCGCTGAGCAGGTTCTGGATGAATTTGACAAGGCCCAGCAGATTCGCAAAAGAGCGGATCAACTTCTGTCAGATGCTGAAAAGCAGCAGAAGGAGTTTATCCATGGCATCCAGAGAACCCGCTTTGAGCAGATCAGCCA
>NZ_PNCP01000147.1:0-204 GCF_005886115.1 Pseudoalteromonas sp. S4492 | reverse complement strand
ACAGAGTGCCGTTATGAATACTTCCAGATCCGGGCTGGCGGTTGCTGTTTTGTCAGCCATTTATGCTCTCCCTTTCAGTGCTCTTGCCACAGGCGAATCACCGACTGGTGCTTCAGATAAAGAGGTTTCAAGTTGTTCTGAATTAATCAGTAGCGTCGATAGAGATATTTGTAATCATCATTTTCCTGTTCTTCTGGCATTGAT
>NZ_PNCP01000146.1:0-336 GCF_005886115.1 Pseudoalteromonas sp. S4492 | reverse complement strand
CCCCCCCCCCCCCCCCCCCCCCCCCCCCCCCCCCCCCCCCCCCCCCCCCCCCCCCCCCCCCCCCCCCCATTTTTTTTTTTTTACTCCCCCCCCCCCCCCCCACCCCCCCCCCCCCCAACCTCCCCCCACCCCCCCCCCCCCCCCCCCCCCCGCCCCCCCCCCCCCCCCCCCGCCCGCCCCACCCCCCCCACCGCCCCCGCCCCCCCCCCCCCCCCCGCCCCCCCCGCCCGCCCCGCCCGGCCCCCCCGCCCCCCCCCCCCCCCACCACCCCCCCCCCCCCGCGCGCCCCCCCCCCCCCCCCCCCCCGCCCCCCCCCCCCCCCCCCCGCCCCCCCCA
>NZ_PNCP01000145.1:0-397 GCF_005886115.1 Pseudoalteromonas sp. S4492 | reverse complement strand
AATGTTTTTTTTGCGTAAGTTTTAATGTTAACCCTATGATTTTATGTACATAAATAAAAAGGGATCTACATATGTAGATCCCTAATAAAGTATCAGCCCATTATAAACGCGGCTTTTTTATTAAGCGACTAAATTAATCAGCCGCTAAGGTTTTTGCCATATCAGCACGGGCTCTGCCAGCAGGTTTAATTGAACCTGCACGAAGGCCGCTATCTGGAATAGCTGTACGCTTGTCATGCGCCATAGCCGCTGGTGTTGGCTCTGGCTCACTGTCTGCAACCGGTGCTGGTTTTGCCATCGCAGCGCTTGCTGAACCTTTTACTAAAACTGTTTTTTCATTTTTAGCAGGTTCTACAGCGGCAACAGGCTTTTCAGCTTGCACTGGCTCTTCAGCTTG
>NZ_PNCP01000144.1:0-1296 GCF_005886115.1 Pseudoalteromonas sp. S4492 | reverse complement strand
CGTGCGCACTCACTTGAAATCACCAGTAATAACTATATTATTACAGGCATTGTAGTAATGAGCGCTCACTTGTAAAGAGTTATGTTGAAAGCCACCAAAGTACGCATTTATCCAACACCAGAACAGGCTGATTTTCTTAATCGCCAATTTGGTGCTGTGCGCTTTGCGTGGAACAAGGCACTGGCGGTCAAGACTCATTACTATAAGGTACGGGAACAGAACCTCTCCCCGAAAAAAGACCTGAAGCCATTGCTGGCGACGGCCAAGAAAAGCCGCAAGTACTCATGGCTGAAAGAAGCTGATTCGATTGCGCTGCAACAGTCCGTCATTAACCTGGACAAGGCTTTCCAAAACTTCTTTGACCCAAAGCTGCAAGCCCGGTTCCCTCGATTCAAGTCAAAGCATGGTAAACAGAGCAGCTATCACTGCATGTCGGTTTCAGTCAGTGAAAGCTGGATCAAAGTGCCTAAGTGCAAGCCCATCAAGGCCAAGGTTCACCGGGAGATAGCCGGAGAGGTTAAGTCCATTACCTTGACCAGAACGCCCAGTGGCAAGTATTACGCCTCCATCCTTGCCGAAGATGGCCAGACAGAAAGTAAACCGGCTGCTGCCCTGCAAGCCAGCAAGGTTGTGGGCGTCGATGCCGGTCTGACCGACATTGCCATAACCAGCAATGGGCTGAAGACCGGCAATCCACGATTCCTGAAGAACGCCCAGCGCAACCTGAAGCGAAAACAGAAAGCCCTGTCGCGTTGCAGGAAAGGCTCCAAAGGTAGAGCCAAAGCCCGATTACTGGTGGCAAAGGCGCATGAGCGTGTCGCCTTTGCCCGTAATGACTTCCAACACAAACTGTCCAGACAACTCGTTGACGAAAACCAAGCGGTGGTTGTGGAGACGTTGAAGGTTAAGAACATGCTCAAGAACCATTGCCTTGCCCGATCCATTGCCGACGCAGGCTGGCATTCCCTCGTCACCAAGCTCGACTACAAGGCGAAACAGGCCGGTAAACATCTGGTGAAAATTGACCAGTGGTTTGCCTCGTCGAAAACCTGTTCCTGCTGTAATCGAAAGCAAGAGGAAATGCCGCTCAATGTCAGGTCATGGACGTGCGATTGCGGCGCTGTCCATGATCGGGACATTAACGCCGCCATCAACATAAAGCGGCAGGGCATTTTGAAGTTAAAGGCGGAAGGGCTGTCCGTCTCTGCTGATGGAGGCAAGCGTAAGTCCGGCACACTGCCGGTTGCTGCCTGAGAAGTCAGAAGCCCCGCCCGACAGGGCGGGGAGCAGTCACAG
>NZ_PNCP01000143.1:0-219 GCF_005886115.1 Pseudoalteromonas sp. S4492 | reverse complement strand
GCAGTTGGTTTTTGTATTGGTATGATTTTATCAAAAATGCGTAACTAATCATGGTTACCTCAATTGGCCTTGCGTCATTTCTGGTGTGGTGCTTCGTCGAAGGCTTCTCCAGTGGTGTGAGAACCAGTTAACAATGGCGGGTAAAACCGCCCTTTTCAATTAAGGCGCAACGATGCGAATTCTAATATTTCTATTAGCGCTTACTAGCGCTTTTTTTGT
>NZ_PNCP01000142.1:0-230 GCF_005886115.1 Pseudoalteromonas sp. S4492 | reverse complement strand
GAAGACGCACTCACAGGTAAATCATATGAACACCGTCGAGGGTGGGTTGAAGAACGCCTACTTTTTCTTGCAAAAGTGTTTTGTATTGATGTGTGCGCTTATGCGGTGATGAGTAACCATACTCATGTTGTGCTTTATGTTGATGATAAAAAAGCAAATAGGTTATCGGATAAGGCCATTCTCTTACGTTGGTTTAAGCTCAGTAAAGCAACGCCTTTAGGTCAAAAATT
>NZ_PNCP01000141.1:0-320 GCF_005886115.1 Pseudoalteromonas sp. S4492 | reverse complement strand
CATCGAGAGCAGGAAGCCAGTCGTTTGCCTTATAATGTAGTGAATCTGGCCATTGCTCCCAAAGACCGCTCAGTTCTCCATCAGAGGATCGAAACTCGCTTCAAGCTTATGCTGGAAGGGCATTTCGTCGATGAAGTGAGAGGCCTGTATGAGCGGGGTGACCTGGATATTTCACTGCCTTCCATCAGAGCAGTTGGTTATCGCCAGGTTTGGGGGTATCTTGAAGGAGAGATGGACTATTCCACCCTGGTGGAAAAAGGTGTGATAGCCACCCGGCAGCTGGCTAAGCGGCAGTTGACCTGGCTAAGAAGCTGGCCAAA
>NZ_PNCP01000140.1:0-516 GCF_005886115.1 Pseudoalteromonas sp. S4492 | reverse complement strand
TGAGTTTGTTAGCGCTAAACGCCTTGAGATTAAAACCACTACACGTAAACCAAAAGTAAGTGGGATTTTTGTTGCTGAACGATTAGAGCGCTACTGCGCACAGTCTTACGGCAAGTTTTTAAATTTCTTACGTCACGTTAAAGAACTACCGGACAGCGAAATCATTAACCAATTAACTAAAGGCCTAAATCCGTGGGATATCCCCGATTCTATTAATCAGGCCTGTATATCACCACCCAATCAAATGGAGTTAGCCCCATGAAAGTAATCTTATTATCTGCCGCGATGGGTCGCGGTGTATCAAGCAAATCAGGTGCTGCTAAGCCCTATTCGTTTTCGTCTATCAGTTACTTAGTACCTGAAAAAGACTTTATCCAAGGTGACCACAATATTCAAAAATGTGGCTTTGAACCTAAGTCTTTAAGCATGCGTGAAGACCAAACGCTTTATAACAAGTTTAAGAAAATCACCGAAGAGCAAGGTATTTGCGAGGTAGATTTAACCCTAGAGCCTGAC
>NZ_PNCP01000014.1:0-4808 GCF_005886115.1 Pseudoalteromonas sp. S4492 | reverse complement strand
ATAGCTGATAGCTGATAGCTTTTACTTGGAGGTTCTATGTCTGATTTAGTTTTTTCTGATTCGTTTATCGACGGTGACTTTTACTCTACGAGCCAGCGTTTTAGTGTAGATAACCCCGCAACCGCTGAGGTAATTACTCAGGTCTCTGATATTGATGAAGCTGGTGTTGAGCAGGCTTTAAAAAGTGCTGACGAGGCATTTAGCAAACTAAAGCAAACAACTGCAACCGAACGTAGTGAAACGCTGCGCCGATGGTATGAGTTGGTTATTGAGCACAAGCAACAGCTTGCTGAGTTAATGACTAAAGAGCAAGGTAAGCCTTTAAAAGAAGCCTTGGGCGAAGTTGAATACGGTGCAGGCTTTATTAAATGGTTTAGTGAAGAAGCAAAGCGTAGTTATGGCGACACAATTCCTGCTACTGATAGCAAACATCGTTTAACAACGATAAAGCAACCAATTGGTGTGGTGGCTGGTATTACACCTTGGAATTTCCCGATTGCGATGATCACCCGTAAAGTGGCACCCGCTTATGCTGCGGGTTGTAGTTTTGTGATTAAACCTTCGGAGCATACGCCATTATGCGCTATTGCCTTAGCCTACCTTGCTGATAAAGCGGGGTTTGTAAAAGGGGCGCTAAATGTGGTGGTCTCTGAAAACGCAAAAATGGTGGGTAAGATCATGACTGAGTCTCAGCGTGTGCGTAAATTCACATTCACAGGCTCAACCGGTGTAGGTAAGCAGTTACTATCGCAGTGTGCTTCAACAATTAAACAAACGTCTATGGAACTTGGCGGTAATGCCCCGTTCATTATTTTCGATAATGCCGATTTAGATGAAGCAGTTGCAGGCCTTATGGGGGCTAAATTCAGAAATGCAGGGCAAACTTGTGTTGCCGCTAACCGAATTTTTGTTCAGCGCTCAGTGCTTGAAACGGTGCTCGAAAAACTCACAGACAAAGTGGCTGAGTTAAAGGTTGGCAATGGTCTTGATGACGGGGTAGATATTGGCCCATTAATTTACCCTCAAGCAAAAGAAAAAGTACAAATACTTGTGCAAGATGCGGTTGATAAAGGTGCATCGTTAATCGGTGATAACAGCGAGCTTGAAGGTAGCTTTCAAGCGCCATTAATTTTAACTGATGTGACACCAGAGATGGATATCTATCATGATGAAGTGTTTGGTCCTGTAGTCAGCATCATCGCTTTTGATGATGAAGAAGAAGTGCTTAAGCTTGCGAACGACGTACCTTATGGTTTAGCTGCATATTTTTATAGTGAAAACATCAAGCAAGTTTATCGCGTAAGCGAAGCACTCGAATACGGTATGATAGGTATTAACGAAGGCCTTATCTCAAATCCAGTAGCGCCATTTGGCGGCGTTAAACAGTCTGGTTTAGGCCGAGAAGGCGGCCACCAAGGGTTAGATGAGTACCTAGAAGAGAAGTATCTGTGTGTTAAGGTTTGAGCGATAACTGCGCGCGAAAAAAATTTCACGCCTACAATACCTCGCACCTCGTAGGAGCGGCTTTAGCCGTGAATAGGTCAAATCTATTCGGCGTTAAAACGCCTCCTAGCATGTAGGCGTCACGCTTGCTTGGCGCGTTTTACATCAATACCCTGACGGCAAATCCAAAGACATCGCGCGAAATAAATTTCACGCCTACAATACCTCGCACCTCGTAGGAACGGCTTTAGCCGTGGATAGGGCAAATCTATTCGGCGTTAAAACGCCTCCTACTTTGTAGGCGTCATGCTGGCTTGGCGCGTCTTATATTCAACACTCTTTCGATGGATTAACGCCTTTTCCAACAAACAACACAATTCGGCTTCAAACTTATAGCTTGCGGCTTAAAGCTTCTAAATCCTCACCTTTATTTTTCACAAAATGATAGCGCTGTCATTTTAGTTTTTATATGATAGGAACGAATTATTAACAAAAATGAAAAATAGTACGCAGAAATACCGTACACTCAGGGCTTAAACGAGGAGAAAGTAATGGATTTTAAGAAGTCACTATTCGCGGTAATGCTAGCGACTGCGCCTTTAATGGCTAGTGCAGCATTAACTCAATCGCAAGTTGATCAGTTTGCGAAAGGTACCGAACTGCTGTTTTCGGTAGAAGATAACTTTCGTAATAAAGATGCGGGCTTTTTAGGAAAAATTACCCTCAACAATGGCTCTGATGTGGCGTTACCTGCAGGCGAGAGCGATTGGCAGCTTTATATTCACTCCGTTCGTAAAATTTCAACCGAGCATGTCGCAGGCCTAAACATTGAACACGTTAATGGTGACCTTCATCGTATCGTACCAACGAGCTCGTTTAAAGGTTTAGGTGCAGGTGAAAGTTTAGAGTTGCCGTTTGATGCGCAAGTATGGATTGTTGCTTACAGTGACTTTATGCCACGGGCATTTTTTGTTTCAGGTAAGAATAAACCAGCCGTATTTGCCAACACCGACACTGAAGATTTTAAACAGTTTGTGACGCCATTTACCCGTGAAAATCAGTTACGCCGTTACAATGAGCCAAAAGATTTATCGGTTTTAGCAACGGCAAAAGTACGTTTCGAGCGTAATAGCACTGATAAGGTGTCGGTTAGTAAAGAGGATGCATTAAAGCGTATTATTCCGAAGCCTCGTAAAGTCGAGTTTAACCGTGGCAGCGCAACGTTAAACAATAATTGGCAAATCAGTTATCAAGGCCAGCTTAAGCACGAAGTTATGGTGTTTATGCAAGACTTGCAAGATGACTATGGCATTAGCCTTAAAGCACAGCCTGATCATATCAATGTCGGCAAAGACAAAGTAATACGCTTAAAAGTTGACCCTAAACTCAATAATGCAAAAGCAGAAAGCTACACTCTAGAGATTGATGACGAAGTGATCACCATCGTAGGTAGCGATAACGCCGGTGTGTTTTATGCGATGCAAAGCTTATTGAACCTCATTCCTGCAAATAGCCAAGGCAGTGCCAGCTTACCGCAGTTAGAACTTGAAGACTCACCGCGTTATGGTTGGCGTGGTATGCATTACGATAATGGTCGTAACTATCATGGCAAAGAAGCAATGTTCAAGCTGGTTGAGCAAATGGCTCGCTATAAAATGAATAAGCTACACTGGCACTTTTCAGAAGATGAAGGCTGGCGACTTGAGATCCCAGGTCTACCAGAGCTTACCGACGTTGGTGGCTATCGCTGCTTTGATTTAGAAGAGCGCGAGTGCTTATTAACTCAGCTTGGCACAGGGCCATTTAAATCAGGCTCAGGTAATGGTTATTTGAAACGTGATGAGTTTGTTGAGCTGTTAAAGTTTGCGAAAGACCGTCACATTCAAATCATCCCAGAAATTGAAGGCCCAGGCCATGCGCGTGCCTCAATCAAAGCGATGGAAGCGCGTTATCACAACATGTTAGAAAAAGCTGAGAAAACCGCTAAAAATAACATTAATACGCGCTCTGCAAACAAAGAAATTCAACACATAGATATGGGACCAGCAACGCAATACTTGCTTACCGATCCTAAAGATACCTCTGTGTACATGACGGTACAAAACTACAAAGATAACTCAATGAATGTGTGTATGGACTCAACCTACGCATTTTTAGATAAAGTAACTTATGAACTTCAGCAGATGTACCGCGAAGCAGGTGTGCAGTTAAAGAACCTGCATATTGGTGGTGATGAAGTCGGTGCTGGTTCGTGGATAGGCTCGCCAATCTGTCAGGCGTTATTTGCTGATCCTAATAACGGTGTAGCTGGCCCGGCTGATTTAAAACCTTATTTCACACAACGTGTTGCAACCTTACTTGAAAAACGCGGTATTTCTCCGGGGATTTGGGAAGATGGCATCATGTATGACCGCGAAAATTCGTTTAAACGTGATGAGTTCCCTAATAAAACCTTTACCGTAAATACTTGGGATAACATTTGGGAGTGGGGTGTTGCAGATAGAGCATACCGCCTAGCAAATGCTGGTTACCAAGTGGTGTTATCACACGGTACGCATTTGTACTTTGACCACCCATACGAAGCAAGCCCTGAAGAGCGTGGTTATTACTGGGCAACTCGTTACACAGATACTAAAAAAGCCTTTAATTACATGCCAGATGACGTGTATGCCAATGCTGATTACACCCGCACTCGTGAGCCAATCGTTAATTTAGAAGCGTTGGTGGGTCGCCCGTTACCTAAACTTGAAAAGCCTGAGAATATTTTGGGTATGCAAGGTCAGGTATGGTCAGAAACAATCCGTACTGAAGAGCAAGTATTAGCAATGATCTTCCCGCGTATTTTGTCTGTTGCAGAGCGCGCATGGCATAAAGCTGATTGGGAAGGCGAAAGTGTCGATAGTAAAAAACAAGCAAAAGACTGGGCTGAGTTCTCAAGTGCAGTCGGTTTGAAAGAGCTGGATAAGTTAGCCAAAGATGGCATCAATCTGCACTTACCAGTACCGGGCGGCGTGATTGAAAATGGTAAGTTATATGCCAACAGTGCATTTGCATATTTGAGCATTGAGTACAGCCTAGACAACGGGCAAAGCTGGCAAACTTACGCTGAGCCTGTGAAGGTTGATAACAATGCAAAAGTTGCGTTACGCACCCGCTTAAACGCACAGCAAACCAGCCGCGTGACCGTTGTGGGTGAGTAATGTTTTTGCGATAAATAAATTTGGCGCCTACAGCAAAGCGTAGGCGTCACGCTTGCTTGGCGCGTTTTGCATTCAACATTTTTCGGCTCAAAACTGACAGCTAATCCCAAAACTTCACGTGAAATAAATTTCACGCCTACAATATTTCGCACCTCGCACCTCGCA
>NZ_PNCP01000139.1:0-288 GCF_005886115.1 Pseudoalteromonas sp. S4492 | reverse complement strand
CCCCCCCCCCCCCCTCCACACCCCCCTCATTCCTATATTGTATCTGCTATCAGCTCCCTATTATGTTCTATGTTCTAGGTTCTAGGTTCTAGGTTCTAGGTTCTAGGTTCTAGGTTCTAGGTTCTAGGTTCTTCAAGATTGTAAATCGTTGCTTGTGTGTGTTTGCAAGCGGTATAGCGTTATAAATACAAAAGCCTACTTCGTAGGAGGCGTTTTAACGCCGAATATTTTCAACCATTCACGGCTAAAGCCGTTCCTACGGGGTTGGGCGTCTAGGCCATCACTGTG
>NZ_PNCP01000138.1:0-348 GCF_005886115.1 Pseudoalteromonas sp. S4492 | reverse complement strand
CCACACAGATGATTGTTAATTGTAAAGAGAACAACACTTATTGTTTGGGTCTGTAGCTCAGTTGGTTAGAGCGCACCCCTGATAAGGGTGAGGTCGGTAGTTCAAATCTACTCAGACCCACCACTTCTTTGAAGTGGCAACTAAACAGTAAGTACCAGCATATGTGGGGCTATAGCTCAGCTGGGAGAGCGCCTGCCTTGCACGCAGGAGGTCAGCAGTTCGATCCTGCTTAGCTCCACCACTTTTACTCCTTAAAAATAAACATTCTTAATCAGGTAATAAACTGCTTGAGAATAGAGTGTGTTTAATTTTGAGAAGTTTATTCTCTTGCTCTTTAAAAATTTGGAA
>NZ_PNCP01000137.1:0-516 GCF_005886115.1 Pseudoalteromonas sp. S4492 | reverse complement strand
GTCAGGCTCTAGGGTTAAATCAACCTCACAAATACCTTGCTCTTCGGTGATTTTCTTAAACTTGTTATAAAGCGTTTGGTCTTCACGCATGCTCAAAGACTTAGGTTCAAAGCCACATTTTTGAATATTGTGGTCACCTTGAATAAAGTCTTTTTCAGGTACTAAGTAACTGATAGATGAAAACGAATAGGGCTTAGCAGCACCTGATTTGCTTGAAACACCGCGACCCATCGCGGCAGATAATAAGATTACTTTCATGGGGCTAACTCCATTTGATTGGGTGGTGATATACAGGCCTGATTTATAGAGTCGGGGATATCCCACGGATTAAGGCCTTTAGTTAATTGGTTAATGATTTCGCTGTCCGGTAGTTCTTTAACGTGACGTAAGAAATTTAAAAACTTGCCGTAAGACTGTGCGCAATAGCGTTCTAGTCTTTCAGCAACAAAAATCCCACTTACTTTTGGTTTACGTGTAGTGGTTTTAATCTCAAGACGTTTAGCGCTAACAAACTCA
>NZ_PNCP01000136.1:0-420 GCF_005886115.1 Pseudoalteromonas sp. S4492 | reverse complement strand
CCATCAATGTTGTAATCATATTTATGTTCAGGGGAACTGTCAGGCGGGCAAGACTCAGTTTCAGTCTGACCTTGACTGATTGCATCGAAATCAACCTGACCACCTCCCTGAGCGCCCATCTTACACGTACCATCTTCCATCAATAAATTAAGAGGTAAAAGAATTACACCAGAACCGGGAGAACTTTTACTAGTTGAACCACATGGCTGAGCCCTATCCAAGTTAATAAAAGCCCAAGACAAGCAAGCATCCATAGCGCCAGCGTATGATTGTGATGTAACTTTAGAATAAGAACGACCGCCCCAAGACTGCCTATAAACACATTGATAAATTGTCTCAATCATAACTTTAGGGTCACGTAAATCGTCTAAATCAAGTTGTACTGATAATGTGGTAGGGACAAAAAAAGCGCTAGTAAGC
>NZ_PNCP01000135.1:0-299 GCF_005886115.1 Pseudoalteromonas sp. S4492 | reverse complement strand
GGCATCGAATTGGCATTGGTATCGGCACCCAGGCGCTCGATCAGCAGGCCGTCTCTGGCAAGGGCATCGAGATGCGGCAGGCGCGCCCGCGTCTCGGCGAAGCGCTGACTGCTGATGCCGTCCATCAGAATCAGGATCAGGCCGGGGCGGGACATCAGCTCTCTCCCTGCTTGTCGACCTGGTGCCAGCGAATCGCGAAGTGTTCGACTGCCGGGATATGCACCTCCCGCTTCATGACGCGGTTGTTGTTGAGGTGGAAGGGAATCAGCGTCGCGCCGGTCTCGGTCAGCAGCGCCTGG
>NZ_PNCP01000134.1:0-273 GCF_005886115.1 Pseudoalteromonas sp. S4492 | reverse complement strand
TATTTCACCAGTAATGAAAGCCCTGTGGAAAGTGTCGAAGAAACCGCTCAAGTTGGTGTGGTCAATAATCAAAAAGATACTAGTCCTTATACTAATAATGCTGCTATTCAGGTTCTTGATGGTGAACCTGTTTCTGTAGGTTTGCCATATGGTGCTACCGATATATTCGTTACTGGTATTCAAGAAGTGAAACGGCCAGAACGAACCCATCGAGAATATATCTTCGAGTTTATAACAGAAAGATACGGCACATTTAGTATCAACTCTTACGAA
>NZ_PNCP01000133.1:0-2756 GCF_005886115.1 Pseudoalteromonas sp. S4492 | reverse complement strand
CGAGTTGCGAGTTGCGAGTATACAAGGGTAAATTAATTATTTTTATGTAAGTACATTAATTTACCTAGCATTTTACCAATTTCTTCACACTCATTTGTTATGAGTAAGTAGTTTTCCTTATGCAAGTAACCCAATTCAAAAGCAAGCATTACTTGTGTTTTGAGTTCACCGACGGAGCCTTTAGCTATAGAAAGGAAATGAGCTCTTTCTTTTTTAGAAAAGCGCTCATACCCTTCAGCGATGTTACTTGGAATTGAAACCGAGCAGCGACACATTTGATCTTTTAAACTAAAATCTTTGAGTAAATAAAAACTTCTATAAACTAAAAGACTTAATTGAAAAGATCTCTTCCATACATCTAATCTCTCGTAGTACATAGCCACTCCTTGGCATCAGTATCTGACTCGTATCTCGCTTCTCGTCTATCGCTTCTCGTTTCTCGTTTCTCGTTTCTCGCTTCTAGTATTTCGCTTCTCGCTACTGCGAGTCGCTACTATTTATAACTCTCATACGCTTCTTTCATTCGCGCTAGGTTGCTATAAATATAGCTCGAAGTTAAACGACCACGCTTAAACATTGTATTATCTAAAGTGACTTGAGTTGAAGGCGCATAACCTTGGTTAAATACGAGTTTATTAAACTCGCCAACTTGTGTTGATAGGCCAATACGCCACATATCACGACCTTTTAACTGGCCAAATGGCGTTACTTTCATATCTTTACGTGGCGTAAGCGGTATACTAAGCCCTACACCCGCTTTTTGCGCATCGGTATTTTCATAGAATACTGCAATGTAGCTGTCACCAAACCAAAAACGACTTTCAAGTTTTAAGCCACTGTCACCATAAAAATACTTGCCACCCGTAGCATGAAAAGTAATATCTTGCTCAACCCAGTTGTACTGGTATGTCAGCGTTTCGTATTCACGTGATGCACGGTAGTCTGCATAATCAAAATAAGCAATTTTAGCACTTACTTTGTGGCGACCTTCAGGGCTTAACCAAGCAGTTTCGTTAATAATGGCTTTATAATCAAAGTAGTCTTTATAAAAACCTATTTGTGTTTGGTTATAAAAGCCATATGGTAGTGCAAAGGTTTGGTGCAGCATTGCATTTACAATACCTTCATCAAGGCTGTAATTATCAAATACACCGTTATCTTCAAAATCACTGCTTTCGTCTATAATAGTTTGGCCTGTAACCTTTATACCACCACCTTGCCAAAGTGGCACGTCAAGCTCGGCACGTAAACCTACAGAATAGTCAAAAACTCCAAACTCTGTTGCATAAGTATTAGATAAAGCAGGGCTCAAGGTTAAGCGCGGTTTAAAGTAAGGGCTTGCCTCTGCCTTACCTGCCCATACTACACCTTCAGGGATATTCGCTTTGCCTTGCTGTACATTTAGATCTGGGCTTACACCTTTTTCGATAAATAAGCGATAGTTATCAATCTTGCCCTGAATCGCAATTAAAGGAATATCTGTTTTAGAAAGCTGAACATTAAAATGTGCATTGGCACTCATCACACTTTCGGCAATACGGCCAAGTACAACACCAATCGCATCGATGTCATTGCGGTTAAATACCGAGTTTTCAAAGTTAACGAACACAGTATTCAGGTTATAACCAACCACTACATTTTCAAAGCCATCGTTTATTAATGCTTCTTTTAATTCGATTACTTGGCTATTTAAGCTTGAGCTTGCAAGTTTTTGCGTAGTTTCTGTGGATGCTTGTTTTACACTTGTAACCGTGAGAGCTTTTGCTTGTTCAGCCAATTCTGGCGCCATAGCTGTTTGAATAAAACCAATGCCATGGTCATCGATTTTAGCTATTGGTTGAGTTGCAACTGTTGCTACATAAGGGGCTGCTTCAACTTTTTTATAATTTTGTTTATCTTCACTCGAAAGCGGCATACTAAAGTTAACACCCCAATAGGTGTCTTGTTCTGAGTAATCTGTGTTACTGTAAAAACGGCTGGTAAAGGTTAGCTCGCCAATATCATAAAGCCACTTTTTAGGAATAGTCACTTTAGCACCCGCATTAAATGCCTCTGCATCATGCTCTGCTTGTAAGCTAAACCAATCGAAAACTTGATACTCTATACCCCCAAACACGCCATCCATCTCGCCATTAGGGCGTTTGCTTTTTGCGATACCTGCTGAAAACCTAAAGTTCCATAATTCTTTTGATGCCACAGCATAATAAGTTTCATAGTGGTTAATATGACCACCAATATCTTTACCACCAATAGAAAGGCTAAACCAACCTTTAGGAATATAAGGTATTTGATACTTAACATTAAAAGATAAGTCCCTGATTTGTTTCTTACCTTCTTTTGTGAACATATTATCATGCATGGTATTTGAAGCTATCAGACCACTTGCTTCTAGACCATCAAATAAGCCAGCACTAACAATAAAATTATGCCCATCAATATAGTTATCAGATAAATCAAAAAGCTCATTGTTATAGCCAAAGCCTATTACCCCTTTTTCTTGAACTTCAGCATTTGGAGTATTAATAAGGCCAGTATAACCAACGAAAGATTGATGAGAATTTATTTGTTCAGCAAAAACTAGCGGCGAACTTAGAGCTATTGCACTACCTAAAATGACATTAAGTTTCGACATAGACTATTCCGAGTTAAAATTATAAAAATCCTTAAATTAGATTAAATATAACATTAGAAGTGAAAAACGAGAAGTTAATAGCGAGGTGCTAGGTGCTAGGTGCTAGGTGCTAGGTGCTAGGTGC
>NZ_PNCP01000132.1:0-623 GCF_005886115.1 Pseudoalteromonas sp. S4492 | reverse complement strand
TGGGGAGTCATACCAACGCCCTGTTAAGGGGCTGATTAATGATTGGCTAAAATGTGTAGCGTAGCGAAACCGAGCCAAACATTAGCAGTCCCGCGCTTAAACAGCTTGTTATGCATTCTCCGCTACCAAGTAGTTTCCTATTTCGTCATCGGTTTTAAATAGTGATAAATAGGTATCTATAAACCACTCTTTTGCACCATTTACCGCCAATACTTGTTCGCGTGTAACTTGATAACAATCGAAAATATCATCACTACTGAATGGAGAGTCCTCACCATTTTGAATTGTGAAAACTCGGCCTTTTTCGTTTGTGTAGACATGACAAGTTACTGCGCAATCTTCTTGATTAGTGTTTGGCCATTCACCAGTAATAAATGACAACCAAATATGGCGTTCATTTTGATGATCAAGCATAGCAACGCAAAAAGCTGTTTCACCTTCATCACTATATTTAAACATGCCACGAATAAATTTATTTTCGTGATCTCTACCGCATTTACATTTTCGATAATATTCTTTTCGATTCTTAATCATTGACAATTTCGCCATACTTCCGTGAATGCATAATGCCCTGTTAATGGGCGGATTACGCTTGGCTAAAATTAGCGAAGAATGAGCGCCAG
>NZ_PNCP01000131.1:0-863 GCF_005886115.1 Pseudoalteromonas sp. S4492 | reverse complement strand
GTTGCTTTAGATTTTCCAAATAGGGGTAACACTTTGCCGATTTCAAGCCATTCTTGAGCTTGTGCTTGCCCATCGTAAAATGCCCTACACGTTGAGAACTTCTATTAAACCATTGCTTATATGACATTGGACTAGTTAAAAGGTAAAAAGAAAGACCTGACTCTATTGGTTTGCATCCTAAAACACTACTTTTTGACACTCAACTCAAAAATCAGGTTTTCATTTCCTTCTCTAAGGTAAGCAATTTTAACAACTCGCCCCTCTTGGATTGTATCTAAATCATGCTTTCTATTCGCAAAAAATGAGTTTTCTGTTCCGTAATCATTGTACTTAAAGCGTACTCCATCAACAGTAAAAGCCTCTTCTCTACTATTTCTTTCAACAATTTGAATATCTTCAATAGCTCCTTCAACTGTAGAATAATTTCCAGAATCTATGTCATTAGATTTTAATACTAGGCAATAAAATGACAGTGACTGCATTACAAAAAAGCCAAATACAAATAAGAAGCCAAACCAGAAGTTAACTTTCTTTTCAAACTGTAGTTTATTTTCGTACCAGTATTTTATCTTCGGGCAGCACAATATTAGTAGAACAGAACAAACAAGTGAAAAATAAAAACCAAGCCTGGTGCCTGAAAAATCAGACTGAAAATAAAGTTCATACATTAACTAAATCTCCTATGGCTAATCTATGGGCCGAAGTTGCCGTATGAACCATGCAGTTTCTTTTCCCCGAGCCAATATCGAACGAACACAAAATGGGTTCAGGTCTTTCTTTTTTACATCAACTAAAGACTGAACTGAAGTGGGTATTATAATTTAGAAGGAAAAATGTAGCTCGACCTCTTTGGATAGATAAAA
>NZ_PNCP01000130.1:0-433 GCF_005886115.1 Pseudoalteromonas sp. S4492 | reverse complement strand
TGGGTGCTAGGTGCTAGGCGCAAATAAAAGACATCGTGTTTCTTCTTTGAGTCACTGTTTTTGAAAACAACCCCAGATTCCACTAAGAATATATTTGGATTCAAACTAAGG
This sequence comes from Pseudoalteromonas sp. S4492, assembly GCF_005886115.1. NCBI lineage: Bacteria > Pseudomonadati > Pseudomonadota > Gammaproteobacteria > Alteromonadales > Pseudoalteromonadaceae > Pseudoalteromonas > Pseudoalteromonas sp. S4492. The sequence continues at coordinate 322 of NZ_PNCP01000130.1, read as the reverse complement.
TAGAATCCTCTTAATTTTTAATCATCAATAAGGTCGTAAGATAATTCTGCTTTCTTAATCTCGAGTTCCAACTCTTTTGTGTATGGCAGCCTTACAATATTTCCCACAAGAATTTCATTCACAGTGGTCTTTGCCTCTGCAATCGTCATTTTCAACTCTCGACGCAATACCTTATTAAAAGATATTTTTCTAAAACCCGTGGACCACTTCGTAATTTCAATAATCATTTTCTTCCAGCTTTATACTTACTGATCTAGGTTATTTACATACACATGGGCTTTTGCTTTTTGCCACTACCTCGCACATGGCGTCAGAAAATGAT
>NZ_PNCP01000013.1:0-538 GCF_005886115.1 Pseudoalteromonas sp. S4492 | reverse complement strand
GCCTCCTACATTATATTTACGGCGTAGGCGTCACGCTTGCTTGGCGCGCCTCAAATACGGCGCTGTTATTAATACTTCGCGCGAAATAAATTTCACGCCTACAAAATTGTATGCACAGTGATGGCCTAGACGCCGAACCCCGTAGGAACGGCTTTAGCCGTGAATGGTTGAAAATGTTCGTCGTTAAAACGCCTCCTACATTATATTTACGGCGTAGGCGTCACGCTTGCTTGGCGCGCCTCAAATACGGCGCTGTTATTAATACTTCGCGCGAAATAAATTTCACGCCTACAAAATTGTACGCACAGTGATGGCCTAGACGCCCAACCCCGTAGGAACGACTTTATCCGTGAATGGTTGAAAATATTCGGCGTTAAAACGCCTCCTACATTATATTTACGGCGTAGGCGTCACGCTTGCTTGGCGCGCCTCAAATACGGCGCTGTTATTAATACTTCGCGCGAAATAAATTTCACGCCTACAAAATGGAATGCACGGTGATGGCCTAGACGCCCAGCCCCGTAGGAACGGCTTTAGC
>NZ_PNCP01000129.1:0-273 GCF_005886115.1 Pseudoalteromonas sp. S4492 | reverse complement strand
TATTTCACCAGTAATGAAAGCGCTGTGGAAAGTGTCGAAGAAACCTCTCAAGTTGATGTGGTCAATAATCAAAAAGATACTAGTTCTAATACTAATAATGCTGCTATTCAGGTTCTTGATGGTGAACCTGTTTCTGTAGGTTTGCCCTATGGTGCTACCGATATATTCGTGACTGGTATTCAAGAAGTGAAACGTCCAGAACGAACCCATCGAGAATATATCTTCGAGTTTATAACAGAAAGATACGGCACGTTTAGTATCAACTCTTACGAA
>NZ_PNCP01000128.1:0-846 GCF_005886115.1 Pseudoalteromonas sp. S4492 | reverse complement strand
CCTACAGAAACAGGTTCACCATCAAGAACCTGAATAGCAGCATTATTAGTATTAGAACTAGTATCTTTTTGATTATTGACCACATCAACTTGAGAGGTTTCTTCGACACTTTCCACAGCGCTTTCATTACTGGTGAAATACCATATCCAATACAGTATGCAAAGAAAGACAGCAGCAACTGGAAAGGCAAAAGCAGGACTGTATAAGAAATTTTTACCTTGTCCTTTTGTAATACCTCCGGTAGCTGTCGACTTGTAGCATTTGTGGACTTCAATCGGGATTTTTTTCCACGTAATGGTACTGGCTTTGTTTGGGGTTTTTCCGTCGAGTTTTGGGTTGTGTTCGAAGATACGCGGTCGGCGGTTGTAATAGGGAATTCCTGCGAGTCCGTCGAAATATTTGTGCGAATAGGCGTATTGGCTAACGTTTCTAATGTATTTGTGGACACTGGTAATGTCTGGCGTACAACAGATAATATCCCAGTTGTATTTTCTGTGTCGCATGTAACATTCTTTGAGGGTTTTGGGGTATATAATGTGGCCATGTTCGTTAAATAACTCCCTGCCTAAGTCATCAACATCACCGCTTGTTAAATCATCAGGTTTGAACTTTTCTAGTTGGGTATAGTGGTATGTATACCAATGCTCGGGTATCAATTCTTTGTAATTATCAACGTGTTTGTAATTACAGGATTCAGGTTTAAAAGTGGCTTCAGTAGGATAGACATCTTGAACTTCATCAATCAGAACTAATGCACCCGTTGGCATCCAGTGATACCAATTTCGCCATAAATTAAGACCCTCTTCGTTTTGAGAAGAAAGTCTCCAAAGTTGAGCTGAGTCGGGA
>NZ_PNCP01000127.1:0-311 GCF_005886115.1 Pseudoalteromonas sp. S4492 | reverse complement strand
TATAAGCAATGGTTTAATAGAAGTTCTCAACGTGTAGGGCATTTTACGATGGGCAAGCACAAGCTCAAGAATGGCTTGAAATCGGCAAAGTGTTACCCCTATTTGGAAAATCTAAAGCAACATCAAGCCTTAAGTTTGCGCTATTTGTCGAGCAAGGAAAAGAATTGGATGATTATTTTAATTACACTATTCGCGTGTTAGTAAGATTGTTGCAAAAGGCAGACCTGACCCCTAGATGCTTGCTGACACTGCTACAATTTCAATGACTCCAGCAGGTAAATAATGGACAAAATATTAGAAAAATTTTTACG
>NZ_PNCP01000126.1:0-564 GCF_005886115.1 Pseudoalteromonas sp. S4492 | reverse complement strand
GAAACAGCGCCGATGATAGTGTGGCATTTGCCATGTGAAAGTAGGACATCGCCAGGCTCCAAATTAGAGAAAGCCCGATTCGAAAGAGTCGGGCTTTTTTGCGTTTGGAGCTATCCACATAACGTGCCCTATTCATTCGCCAGGTAGGTTGGGTAGAGCGAAGCGAAACCCAACGTCAGTTAGCGAGTTGCAAGTTAGCAAGGGTAAAGTTGAACTGTTGGTTTGTTTAGTACAGAGTCACTCTCAGCAACAAACCCCGTAGGAGGCACTTCAGTGCCGAATTCAGACCATAACAAACACATTCATAGCTAAATAGTTAGCGAGTTGTAAGTTAGCATGGGTAAAGTTGAACTGTGGTGTTGTTTAGCACAGAGTCACCCTCAGCAACAAACCCCGTAGGAGGCACTTCAGTGCCGAATAGACAAGAGATATCAGACGTCAGATATTAGAGGTCAGTTGAGCTGTGGGGTTGTTAGGTAACTGAGTCACCCTCAGCAACAAAACCCCGTAGGAGGCACTTCAGTGCCGAATTAATAAAGCAAAACATTCATGGCTAAAGCCATT
>NZ_PNCP01000125.1:0-224 GCF_005886115.1 Pseudoalteromonas sp. S4492 | reverse complement strand
CGTTTAGCGCTAACAAACTCAAAAGCAGGGTATGCAGCAGCAAAAACGGCATCGGTATTGAGAAGTGCATCCAAGGAGATAACACGGTCAATAGACCTAAGCTCAAGCTCAGCACGCACCCAATTAGGTTGAGTTTCACTTTGCATTTGCTTGCCTTTTTCATAAATACGCGCCATTTTTCCATTTTTGCGACTTCCTACATAAAGGGTGTTACCGCCATTGGC
>NZ_PNCP01000124.1:0-519 GCF_005886115.1 Pseudoalteromonas sp. S4492 | reverse complement strand
TAACGGCTATCGATAACGATGTGTTTAAAACAGCTAATTATGGTAATCAACTTAAACCCTTTGATTATGCACTGTCTGACTTACTCAAAGGGTTATTTAACCCTAGTGTCGACTTAGCCCCTTTAATCGAGCAAGCCTATATCACCTGTAACTCAGATGATTACGTTGATGATGAAGCATACCTCTATGTAAGTCGTTTAGAATGGCCGCTCATTCCTATTATTACCGCCATTTTCACTGAAAACGGCGAGCAAGAATATAATCAAGCCATGGAAAAAGCCTTGCTGGCCCATAAAGAATATTACAGTGACGAAGAGCGTATAGGTAGTAGACGAGGAGGTTTAGCTATCCCCCTTATTGCCCTAGCCATCATCGCTAAAGACGTAAAAGGCTATAAGCTCACAGTTGAAAATGGCTACATTCCAGCATGGCTAATTGATGTAACACCACCAACAGACCCAAATTAATAAACGACAGTAACCGCTCTTTAACAACATGAATGTTAGCAGCAAAGCATGA
>NZ_PNCP01000123.1:0-3273 GCF_005886115.1 Pseudoalteromonas sp. S4492 | reverse complement strand
AGGCCAAGACGGTAAAATCAAACATGTGTTTGATAAGTTCAAAACCAAAGACCATCATCAGGTGGTGTTGGACTATTTAGCGCAGAATTGATAGTTACGAGTTACGAGTTACGAGTTACGAGTTACGAGTTACGAGTTACGAGTTACGAGTTACGAGTTACGAGAACATAGTAAAAAAGCGTTGCCATGGTGCAACGCTTTTTTGTTTTTAAAGGCTACTGACTCAATTGACAAACTTTTATAAATAGCAGATAAAATAGGAACACGCGCTGCGTTTTAAACGACACGATTAAATAACTTCCTAAAAATAATAAAAACAAGGATGTAAAATGATTATTGAAATTTTAATCTCTCCTTGCTGTCAAAAAGTTATTGTTAGAATAGATAGTTTAATTTCAGAGTAAAAAAGTTGCCTTTTTAAGTTGCAATATTGCTAAATTTCATTGAAGGGCTCTTCAAAAATAAAAGCTCCTCCTTCTAAAATTTCTAAATCAAAATACATTTCTGCTTTAACTTGCACCATAGGCTCATTTAAGTCATTTAATGATATAAATAATGGAGAATGCCTTTGTGAGCAAAGATTTTTTGTTATTTTAAGTTTAACTTTCGAACAATCTACTAACAGATGACTATCAGCACTAATTGCTAAGATATTTTTATGTTTTTCATTTTCCCAGAACATTGTTCTGCTCCGTTTAAACCCAAGCAGTTTTAAGTTCTCTTGCGTTGAAAAATATAGAGCGGGAGTTTCTTCGGGTAGTATAATTTTTTCCTGTTGTTGATTTTTAACAAAAGATAAGCATGTTCTGTACAGCATTGTAATAAATCTAGTGTGATTAAGCTGACTCATGTTTGGTGAGTAGGCATTAAAGCTACATCCTGTTATCAAGTTTTCTCTCTTAACTGAGTATTTTGAAAGCAAAAGCTTGTTCTTGGCTACCTCATGGCTATATTCAATATCAATTACATTACCCAAGCTAATAGTGTTTTCCCAACCTTTTTCAATAGACTCTTGAAGTTCGTGCCATTTCTCTCCACTAATCTTAGAGTGAGTTATGAATCTCAATTTCCGCTTTTCTAAGTTTTGTATAGATTTTCTAAGGTTGTTACAAACATTGGTAACGTGAGGGTTCCAGCACCTGAGGCTTCTAATGTACCTCTCTTGTTTCAAGAGAGATTCCAAAATATCAAGCTGCGTTGAAAGCTCGCTAAACTGACCTGACGTATAAATTAATTTAGGTTCTTCACCTTGCTCAGCAAAAAAGCATAATTGAAACAGGAACGCTCTGTAAGCGTAAGTTTTTATTGCATGCCTTTCTTTGAATCTCCAATAGTGTTCGATTTGCTGATAATCAACAAAGATAAGATTTGTTAATTCATTTGAACTATGCGCTAAAAGCGTTTCTCCGCAGTAATTTGCATCAGCTTCTTTTGGTTGCTTCCAATACAAGCATTCATAGAACTCAACCCACCTTTGATAATATGCAAGCCTAGCAGTGACATCCCACCCCATTCTTTTAACAAGCTTAAAGTGTATACGTTCAAAGATTTCGTCAATTTTTATTATTGATAGAATAGTTCTTAGCTGTAGTTCATTAAGAGGCTTCGATGTTGAACTATTCTTATATTTTTCAAAAGCCTCACCGTTAGATAATGAACTTATTTTATTTATTATTTCATCAACACTATCTATGCTGAAGTTTATTTTGTTAAAGTCTATCCAAAAGTTGCTTACCCATTTTATTTCTTCATCTAGCATGTGGGAGTAGTAGGATTGCTGCTCTTGCCCAAAACTCACAGCATCTGAAATATTTTTTATAAAAGTAATGACCTTATGCGGATGAGATTTAGCTATTATGTCAAAAATATCTATGGCTAATTTATGAAATTCCTGTAACCCATCAGTTGAAGTTTTTAAATCAAGTTTATCTGATGCATAAAATAGGTAATGAAACCATTCACATTCAAGAATTAAGTCAATACCGTTTGTTGTCTGATAACCTTGCCAGCGAGCTAACTGATAAAGATCTAATACCCAACATATTTTTGAACTTGTTTCATCGCGGAATGATTCTGATGTAATTAATTGGCGCTCTGGATTATATACAATCCAAGACATAACATCTGCTATTAGGCGTTGAGTATGAAAAGACATGGCGATGTCTTCGTTTTTTCTAGCGTGCCGAACAAGTCTTAATAGCGTATTCCAATAATTTTTTATAACAGCTAAGTCATTAGCTGAGAGCTTGACCGCTTTTATTTGCCTACTACTATCAAACCTAAGACTGATAGTTGCATGAAATTGAGATAGGACTTCTTTAAAATCAAGATCCCAGCTACGTTGTTCTATATTATAAATTAATAATTCTAAACCTGCGTTTATGCTATCAATCTCTGCTAAATTACTTTTTTTTGTTAGTAACGGCTCTAAAAATTTTGTCAGCCAGCTAGTTGAAGACCTCCTATCTATTTGCAAATAATTCTGGATCTGAGTGCTTGACTTAATAGTAATATTATTAAAAAGCCGCCAATAAAAGTAGAAAGTAAACCACATTAATACAATAAATATGATTGGGAGTGATAGCTGTATACATATTATGAACGTATTGTTGAGGTATAAAAAAGAATGTTTATCTGACACAAAGCCTAAGAAAGGTAAGCTTAAGGCTATGTATATAAAAGACAAGACCAATATGGACTTAGGGTTTACCCATTTTCCTCTCGTCAATCGAGTTGATAATAATGCATTGTCGTGTTTATCAGAGTATTGGGCTGAAAACTGAATTGAAAGTGGAATGCCAATAGCTACGAAACCAGCAATAATTGCGTAAGTGTGACCAATAATGGAATGAAATTCCGAAATGAACTTTGTTAGATAGTACAAGTTTTAGTCTTATGTATAATTCCTTTTATCTTCATAGGTTATCAAATCCAAAAAAAATAATCACTCTGCTCTTAGAAATTATAAAGTAGCTTTTCTATTCTTCACTTGGGTTAGGAGTACAGCTTACTTTCTAGGATGGCTTTCATAGCTATGTTACATAGATGGCAATATTGGTGGTGTTACTTTATATGCAAAATGTTAATTGCACACCCAAGAAAATAGCTGCAGACTATGACTCTCAATTAAATGTGCACTTAAATTGGAGTATAAATCAGCATCGTATTGGCTTCCTTGTAGGCCAAGACGGCAACATCAAACATGTGTTTGAGAAGTTCAAAACCAAAGACCATCATCAAGTGGTGTTGGATTATTTAGCGCAGAATTGATAG
>NZ_PNCP01000122.1:0-366 GCF_005886115.1 Pseudoalteromonas sp. S4492 | reverse complement strand
AATTTCTGACAAAAAACAGTTGGCTTTGTTCGTGCCTCACAAATTATAGCCAACTATTTTTAGCCGTTTATTTGCGGCGTTAGCTGTACAGGGAAATATGGTTAATTCATCGAACTTCAGAGACAAAATCATTACTGAAATCTCAATTAAATATGTTTGGGATGGTTCATTGCATTCGGCAATGATCACAGTAAGTGACCAAAACGGTCTCGGACAAACTTATAAATTAAATGGTCTACTTGAGTTCAATATATATGATGACTTTGGCACCATGCATATTTCTCAAGTAAAAATGGTTAATATTGGTGAGCAAATTTATCTTTCGCTAGATCCATTTGATGAGTTAAATGGAATTGCTGATTACGA
>NZ_PNCP01000121.1:0-3128 GCF_005886115.1 Pseudoalteromonas sp. S4492 | reverse complement strand
AAGAAATGATGCAATGCCTGACTATGGACGGTAATTTTGGTAACCCTGCATCACGCTCACACCGTTTTGGTTGGCAAGCAGAAGAAGCAGTTGATCAAGCACGTACAGATATTGCTGATCTGATCAACGCTGACCCGCGTGAAATTGTTTTCACTTCAGGTGCTACAGAATCAAATAACCTAGCAATTAAAGGTGCTGCGCAGTTCTATAAGAAGAAAGGCAAGCACGTTATCACTGTTAAAACAGAGCACAAAGCAGTGCTTGATACGTGTCGTGAACTAGAGCGTCAAGGTTTCGAAGTAACCTATATGGACGTTGAAGAAAACGGTTTACTTGACCTTAAAAAGCTTGAAGCTGCAATGCGTGACGACACAGTACTTGTGAGCGTAATGCACGTAAATAACGAGCTAGGTGTTATCCAAGATATCGCGACAATCGGCGAAATGTGCCGTGAGCGCAAAATTATGTTCCACGTAGATGCTGCACAAAGCGCAGGTAAAGTACTTATCGACGTGCAACAGTTAAAAGTAGATTTCATGTCGTTCTCTGGCCACAAAGTATATGGCCCGAAAGGTGTAGGCGCACTTTATGTTCGTCGTAAGCCACGTGCACGTTTAGAAGCACAAATGCACGGTGGTGGTCATGAGCGTGGTATGCGTTCAGGCACACTAGCTACTCACCAATTAGTTGGTATGGGTGCGGCATTTAGAATCGCTAAAGAAGATTTCGAAAAAGACCATGCACACATCAGCGCACTTCGTAAGCGTCTGATCGATGGCATCATGGCTGATATGGACGAAGTTTACTTCAATGGTGAACCAAGCCACTCAGTTCCGGGTATTGTAAATATCAGCTTCAACTTTGTTGAAGGTGAGTCGTTATTAATGGCTGTTAAAGACATTGCTGTTTCATCAGGTTCAGCCTGTACCTCAGCAAGCTTAGAGCCTTCTTATGTACTACGTGCATTAGGCCGTAATGACGAGTTAGCACACAGCTCAATTCGTTTCAGCATTGGCCGCTTTACGACTGAAGAAGAGATTGATTACACCGTTGAACTAATCAAAAACTCGATCGGCCGTTTACGTGAGATGTCTCCTCTTTGGGAAATGCATCAAGAAGGTATTGATTTAGATTCAGTTGAGTGGGCGCATCACTAATCAGTGATCGCCGCCGCTAGCAGGTAGTGAGGATAGTATTATGGCTTATAGTGATAAAGTAATCGATCATGTTGAAAATCCACGTAACGTGGGTGCTTTAGACAAAAATGATCCGTCAGTTGCAACAGGTATGGTGGGTGCACCAGCATGTGGTGACGTAATGAAATTGCAAATCAAAGTATCACCAGAAGGTGTAATTGAAGACGCAAAATTCAAAACATATGGTTGTGGTAGCGCAATCGCTTCTTCTTCACTTGTAACTGAGTGGGTAAAAGGCAAAACATTAGATGAAGCTGCAACAATCAAAAACACTGATATCAGTGCTGAGCTTGAATTACCGCCAGTGAAAATTCACTGTTCAATTTTAGCAGAAGACGCGATTCAAGCAGCAATTGCTGACTACAAAAGCAAACAAGCGAAGTAAGAGATAAATTCATGGCAGTGACATTGACAGATGCGGCAGCAAACCGCGTAGAATCATTTTTAGCAAATCGCGGCAAAGGCATTGGCCTACGCGTTGGCATTAAAACGACGGGCTGTTCAGGTCTTGCTTATGTTCTTGAATTTGTTGATGAGTTAGCAGACGGCGACGAAATTTTTGAAAGCCGTGGTGTGAAAGTAATCGTTGATGCTAAAAGCTTAGTCTACATTGATGGTACTGAGCTTGATTACACCAAAGAAGGTTTGAACGAAGGGTTTAAGTTTAACAACCCGAACCAAGCCGATGAGTGTGGTTGCGGCGAAAGCTTCACCGTTTAAGCTTTAAAAACTTTCTTTGCTTGAAGCCCTGCCTATGTAGGGCTTTGTTCTTTCCTGTTTACCGAGTTGGATTATGTAATGCGTTACTTTGAGTTATTTGCAATTCCAGTAGATTACAACATTGATTTAGCGACTATTAATAAACACTACCTTGAGCTGCAACGTGCAGTTCACCCAGATCGCCACGCAAGCTCTAGCAGCCGTGACAAATTACTTGCTGTGCAAAATGCAGCAGAAATCAATGATGCATTACAAACCTTAAAACACCCGGTAAAACGTGCTGAGTACATGCTAAGCGAGCTTGGTGTTGATATTCGCGCCGAGCAACAAACATTACAAGACCCGCTATTCTTAATGCAGCAAATGGAACTGCGTGAAGAATTAGAAGAGCTTGAAAATGCCGCAGATCCTGATGCAGCAATTGCCCAGTTTGAAGCGCAAATTAAACAGCTCGATAAACAATACAGCAGTGAATTAGCCGCTCAGCTGGCAAGTAATGATGAGCAACAATGGCAAGCTGCTGCTGACAATATTCGTAAATTGAAGTTTGTTTATAAGCTACGCGATGAACTAGAGCGTATTGAAGACAGTTTATTTGATGATTAATCGTTAGTTGTTATACAACAGCTATTTAAGAGTTTAAAAAGAGCATTATGGCATTATTGCAAATTGCTGAGCCGGGGCAGAGCGCGGCACCACATGAGCACAAATTAGCAGTCGGTATTGACCTTGGTACAACTAACTCGTTAGTTGCAACAGTGCAAAGCGGCGAAGCGCGTACACTGACTGATTTAGCAGGCAATGCGATGCTACCTTCGGTTGTTCAATATCAAGCAGATAGCATTGTGGTTGGTGAACGAGCGGCAGCAGCTGCTACTCAAGACCCTGCAAACACATTAATCTCGGTTAAGCGTTTTTTAGGTAAAACTCAGGCTGAAATCGAAAAAAGCTATGGTCAACTGCCGTACGAATTTTGTGAGCATGATGGCTCATTAGCAATCAGCACGGTTGCGGGTGCAATTAGCCCTGTTACTGCATCGAGTGAAATTTTAAAAGCATTAAAATTGCGCGCAGAAGACAGCTTTGCAGGTCAAGACATCTTAGGCGCGGTTATTACAGTGCCAGCTTATTTTGATGATGCTCAGCGTCAAAGCACTAAAGATGCCGCAGAGCTTGCTGGTATCAAGGTTTTACGTTTATTAAACGAGCCAA
>NZ_PNCP01000120.1:0-1125 GCF_005886115.1 Pseudoalteromonas sp. S4492 | reverse complement strand
GTGGCAAAAGAAAGACCTGACACTATGAGCTCTGGAGTAAAATGATATGACTAATATGCTGAACGTTTATATGGATGATATAGTAGTTATTAGTGATGAAACCCCACAATCATTTGATAAGCTTAAAAAAGGTGTATTATCTGATGATAGTGAAATAAGACAAAGATCATTTTCTAAATTGGCATGCTTTGAGTATACCGAAGAAATTAAAAATATTTTTAACAGAGGATTATTAGATAGCGATGAACTTATTCGCTCTGATTGTATAGAATTTCTCGCTGAATTTGATTTACTTGATAATTTAGAAAAGATTTGCGAATTATTAGATGACCCAAGCCATTATGTCGTTGATTCATGTGTAATTAGTCTAGCTGAGCTAAATTCTAAAAATGAAAAAGTTATTAAACTTTTGATTAATAAGTTAAAAGATAAGCAGCTTAAGAGTGGAACTGTTTTAAGTATTCACTATGCGTTATATAAACTTGATCCAACATACTCAATTGGGAACCTATTAGTTTGCTATTCTGACTCCAGAGATTATCGAGATAGGTGCGCTATTTTAAACTTATTAGCAGAGGGAATCCGAGAAGAGGATATCCCTGTGATAAAAGAGAAACTAGATAAAATTGTAAATCCTAATGATTTTAGATCTGTACTATCTAAATATGATGAACTTTTAGCTTCATTAGGTTGATCAGAGATTTAAATCCAAAGCCTCGCACTCGCGGGGCTTTGTTTTTTCTAGCTGTGGTGGCTTGGATTTTGTTTTCAAGACTGGCTAAGCTGCTCAATGGAAAGAACCGCTTGCTGGCATGGGTGAGGTAGTGACAAAAGCAAGACCTAACCCCATGTGTTTAAAGCGCAGAAAAAGGTGCATGATTTTTAATGACTGAAATTACAAAAATTCAAAGATTGGTCTGTAATGAATTTAATGCCGACTTTGTATCATCTCCCGAAGATATGAAAGTTGGGATTTCTCGTAACGTCAAGCAAGGGGTTATTCCTATTAATGGACTAAGACACTCTCCTGAAGGAGATACAACAGGTTGGTACATTTGGGGTGGAGAAGAGTTTTCTGAAGAACCTGATTTTTTCGTTCCTCTTCATGTTGCTCATTTAGGTGAG
>NZ_PNCP01000012.1:0-23338 GCF_005886115.1 Pseudoalteromonas sp. S4492 | reverse complement strand
CCCCCCCCCCCCCCCCCCCCCCCCCCCCCCCCCCCCCCCCCCCCCCCCCCCCCCCCCCCCCCCCCCCCCCCCCCCCCCCCCCCCCCCCCCCCCCCCCCCCCCCCCCCCCCCCCCCCCCCCCCCCCCCCCCCCCCCCCCCCCCCAACCCAGAACCTCAAACCTACAACAAACAACTTACAACCAAGAACCTCGCACCTCGCACCTCGCACCTCGCACCTCGCACCTCGCAACTCGTAGGCGTCACGCTTGCTTGGCGCGTCTTACATTCAACATCTATCTGAAGGGGGAATGTATTGCAACCAAACAACACTGTTCGGCTCAAAACTGACAGCTGAAAGCTGACCGCTCCTAGAAACTTAAAAGAAATATGTCAGCGCTGTCATTTTTGTTGCGATAGTGTTATAAATATTTAATATCTCTTTTATATAATCATCTGAATCAGCAGTGCTGTAGAGTCGAACTGTGCTGTTATGGGAAATGTTATGTCTGAAATGAATAAACAAAACAGTGTTGTGCCTATGGCGATTGTTGCCACGCTGTTTTTTATACTGGGTTTTGCTACATGGTTAAATGGTTCACTGATGCCATTTTTACAGCAAATTTTGCAACTTTCACCATTTCAGGCATCGCTGATTATTTTCTCGTTTTATATCGCCGTGACTTTTACGGCTTTACCTTCGGCGATGATCATCAGAAAGGTAGGTTATAAAAACGGTATGGCGCTGGGTATGGCGACCATGATGGTGGCAGGTTTACTGTTTATCCCTGCGGCAAAAACACAAGTGTTTGCACTGTTTTTATTCGCGCAGCTTGTTATGGGGGCAGGGCAAACGTTATTACAAACAGCGGTTAACCCATACGTAGTCAGAATCGGCCCTGAAGAATCAGCCGCGGCTCGCGTCAGTATTATGGGTATATTAAATAAAGGTGCGGGAGTTGTAGCACCAATCGTGTTTACCGCACTGATACTCAGCGATTTTGAAGGCTTTGTAGGTAAAGAACTTAGCCAAACAGAAATTGATGCCATGGCCAATGGCTTAATTTTACCTTATTTAGGGATGGCTATTTTTATTGGTATACTCGGCTTTGCAGTTACCAAAATGCCATTGCCAGAGTTAATTGATGATGTAGATGAACAAAAGCCGGGGCAGGTAAAAGAAGCGCTGAGCCATCCGAGTCTTGCGCTAGGGATTGTGGCCCTTTTTGTTTATGTAGCCGTTGAAGTCATCGCAGGCGATACCATTGGTAGCTTTGCGTTGTCATTAGGTGTTGAAAAATATAGTGTTATGACGTCATACACCATGGGTTGTATGGTGCTAGGTTACTTTTTAGGGGTGTTACTTATCCCACGAGTGTTGTCACAACAAACCGCGTTAACTATTTCAGCGGTATTGGGCTGTGTGTTAACCCTAGCGATAGTCACTGGTAGTAATGAAACTGTATTTATATCAACATTATTTGGCCTAAAATCGGTACTGCCTGATACCTTATTGCTCATTGCTGTGCTAGGCTTTGCTAATGCGATTGTTTGGCCTGCAGTTTGGCCGCTCGCATTATCTGGTTTAGGCAAGCTAACTAGTGTAGGCTCTGGTCTACTTATTATGGGTATAGCCGGTGGCGCATTCGGTCCATTATTTTGGGGCCTGGCAAGTGGCGGCGTGAAAAGCGCTGAAGCACAACAAATGGCTTATATTGTAATGTTGCCTTGTTATTTATTCATACTTTTCTATGCTGTTAAAGGCCATAAGATGAAAAGTTGGAAGTAATTATGAGTTTGAGGTTAGGTGTGAAGCATATCGCCTTAAACTTTGAAAAGCATTTCTAGTAAATAGAAATAATCCCGTGTGTAATGCCACCGAAAGGTGGCATTTTTTTGTCTGGGTTTTGAAAATAGGAGCTAGGAGCTAGGAGCTAGGTGCTAGGAGCTAGGGGCTAGGGGCTAGGCTTTCGCGCGAAATAAATTTCACGCCTACATTCCCCCGCATCTCGCTGATCTTATCTCGTAGGAGGGCTTTAGCCGTGAATTATCCTAAAGACTTCGGCACTAAAGTACCTCCTACTTCGTAGGCGTCACGCTTGCTTGGCGCGTCATATATTCAACACCCAAACGGCAAATCCAAAACATCACGCGAAATAAATTTCACGCCTACGATATTTCGCATCTAGTAGGAACGGCTTTAGCCGTGAATTATCCTAAAGACTTCGGCACTAAAGTACCTCCTACTTCGTAGGCGTCACGCTTGCTTGGCGCGTCATATATTCAACACCCAAACGGCAAATCCAAAACATCACTCGAAATAAATTTCACGCCTACGGTATATTGCATCTCGTAGGAACGGCTTTAGCCGTGAATTATCCTAAAGACTTCGGCACTAAAGTACCTCCTACATGCATTACCTACAAACAGCACAGTTCGGCTCAAAACTGACAGCTGAAAGCTGAAAGCTGACGGCTTTTAGATCTGAAAACAGGTGTAAAAGATAAATCTTGAGATTAAAATAGAAAATATTAATGAAATATAGAGATTTACTAAGGGGGAAGAGTGGGGCGACTGATGGGGCTTGAACCCACGACAACCGGAATCACAATCCGGGGCTCTACCAACTGAGCTACAGCCGCCACTGAGATACACCTCGTTTGGTGTGGCGCGCATATTACATAATTAAACTAAGCTTGTGAACCCCTAAATTGAAAAAAGTAGAAAAAACTTACTTACCTCAGAAAATTCAGAAATGCCTTCATGGTCAGCTCGCGTTCAGTTTCGCAGATTAGACTTGCGGTTTTTGTAATTGAGCAAATACTCATTTCGTAGTTTTGCGCGTAATTTAATGATTTTTTAACCAAAGATCATATATAATTTGTACAGCGTTATGCTAAAAATGAACTTCAGGAGAGAACATGGATACAATAATGAACTGGATCAACGAGAATTCAGGTTTAATCATACATTACGCCGTTCAGGCGGTTCTAGCGCTAATCATTTTCTTCATCGGTAGTCGCATCGCGAAATTCTGCGAAGGGATGACTGAAAAAGCATTTGATAAAAAGAAAGTCGATAAAGCTGTAGGTTCATTCGTTGCTAGCATTGTTTATGCAATTGTATTTGCTGCAACAATCTTAATGGCTCTATCTCAATTAGGTATTGAGACAACCTCATTCATTGCTATTTTAGGTGCTGCTGGTTTAGCAGTAGGTTTAGCACTTCAAGGTTCACTATCTAACTTTGCATCAGGTGTTTTAATTATCTTACTTCGTCCTTTCAAATCAGGTGACTATGTAGAAGCAGGTGGTAAAGCGGGTACAGTTAAGAAAATCGAAATCTTCTCTACAGAATTACGTACACCTGATAACAAAGTAATTATCATGCCTAACTCATCAATTATGGGCAGCCCAATTACCAATTTCTCTCGAGAATCAACTCGTCGTATCGATTTAGTAATCGGTGTTGGTTACGATGCAGACTTAAAAGAAGCAAAAGCAGTTCTTAAATCAGTGTTAGATAAAGAAGAGCGCTTATTAAAAGACCCTGCATACACAGTCGCTGTATCTGAGCTTGCAGATTCAAGCGTAAACTTTGTGGTTCGCCCTTGGGTTAACTCAGCTGATTACTGGCCAACGTATTTCGATTTAATGGAAAACATTAAGATCGCATTAGACGATGCCAACATCACAATCCCATTCCCGCAAATGGATGTTCATTTGCACAAAGAAGACTAATAAGTCTAACTTACAAGTAGTAAAGGTTATTTTTTAATGAAATTAAAAGCTTTATCAATTCTAGTTGCAGCAAGCGCTGCAACTAGCGCATTCGCAGCAGATGAAACCAAAACTTGGGATGTAACCAGTGAATTAGGTGCTATCGTAACGAGCGGTAACACTGAAACAACCACACTTAAAGGTGGTGTTAAGGTTTTACATAACCTAGAAAACTGGAATAACGAGTACAAGTTAGACGGTCTTTATAAAGAAGATGAGATCGAAAACGACCAAGGCGTTAAAGAAACTCAACGTACTAACGAAAAGTACTCAATCTCTGCACAAGGTAACTATAAGTTAAACGAAAAGCACTCACACTTATTCATCTACGGCTCGCACGTATCTGATTACTTTGGTGCATACCGTAACGAATCAGTTATCTCAGCGGGTTATGGTTTACGTGTAATCGACCGTTCTGATATGTGGTTAAACGCAGAAATCGGTCCTGGTTATAAGTACTTCCAATACCCAGATGACAGTACTGAAGTTGATGACAACGGTAACTCACTTGCCGGTGAGCGCGAAGGTGAAGTAATCGCTTTAGGTAAAGTTGATTATAACTGGCAAATTTCAGACAGCGCACGTTTTACTCAGTTAGTATCAGTTGAATACGGTGATACCAATACTAAAACACGTTCTGAGTCTGCAATTCTTGCTAAAATCAACGGCTCACTACAAATGAAAGTGGCTTACAACATCACTCACAACTCAGATGTTGCGGATGATAAAGAAAACACAGATACAGAAACGTCACTAACGCTGGTTTACAGTTTTTAACTAAATAAATCTGTTTGTTGACGATTTAATGACAAAAAGGGACGAAAGTCCCTTTTTTATTTATTTAAATTTCAGGTAGAATAGACAATCTTTTTGACTGTAGAATTATGGATATCCCTACCTGTGATGTTATTTAAAAGACTCTTCATTACTTTTTTGCTGTTAACCTCTGCATCAGTATTGGCTTTTACTCCTACAGCCGCACAAATCGAGCAATTTAAAAAACTCCCTAGAGCGCAGCAAGAGGCGCTAGCAAGGCAGTATGGTGTAGATTTATCAACGATTACGGGAAAGAAATCTTCAACCGACCAAATTGAACAAGAATCAACAATCCAACCTCGTTTAGAACAAGAAAAAGAACAATTAACAGATGAAGAGCGCTTTGCTCCAAAAGTTGATGAAGTAAAACCTTTTGGTTATGACTTGTTTGCTGGTGAGCCGACATCATTTATGCCAAGTGAAAATGCCGCCGTACCTGATACCTACTTAATTGGTCGTGGCGATACACTTAACATCAACTTTTACGGTAAAGAAAGCGAGAGCTATGAAGTTGTTGTTGACCGCGAAGGGCGTATCAGCATTCCAAACTTAAGTCCTGTTCAAGTGGCGGGTCTGACTTTTGCAGAAGTCAAAGAGTTAATCAAAGCAAAAGTTGAACAAGAAGTAATTGGTATTAAAGCATTTGTCTCAGTTGGTAAACTGCGCAGTATTCGTGTTTTAGTGCTTGGTGAAGCGTACAAACCAGGTAGTTATTCTGTTTCATCACTGACAACGGTATCGCATGCACTATTTGTTAGTGGTGGGGTATCAGATATCGCTTCACTTCGAAATATTCAAGTTAAACGTGCGGGTAAGGTTGTTGCAAATTTTGACCTTTATGATTTGCTTATTAACGGTGATAGTAGTAACGACATCATCTTAAAGCCAGGTGATGTTGTGTTTATCCCATCAGTGGGTTCGCAAGTCGCTGTTGAAGGCTTGGTCAAACGCCCTGCAATATTTGAGCTAAAAAAAGGTGAAACAGCCGCACAGTTATTAAAAATGGCGGGTGGTTTAAAACCGCAAGCTTACGCTAAAAAAGCAATTGTTGAACGCTTCAATAACAATAATATGAAAGAAGTATTATCTGTTGATTTTAGTGGCAATCAAATTAACTATATTCCTCGCGATGGCGACCGTATTCGTTTTAATCCTGTAAGTTTTCAATATCAAAACAGTATTAGTTTAATTGGTGCTGTTGCACGTCCGGGTCATTATCAATGGCATCAAGGCAAACACATCTCTGACGTTCTAACATCGGTGCGTGGCGACTTGCTGCCCCAAGCTGATTTAGGTTACGGATTACTTGTTCGTGAAGTTAACGTAGCTGGCGATATTCAAGTTTTTCAATTTGATATAGCGCAAGCGATAGTTAAAGCTGCTGAGCATGATCTAGAACTTAAAGCAAACGATAAGCTGTTTGTATTTAGCCGCTATCAAGAAAAGCAAGCTGAAGAAACAGCGCTTGCAAATATGGCGCTTACTGAGGAGCAGCAACAGCAGCAATATAAAGTTAAACAATGGCACCAATACCAACAAAGAGAATTTGAAAAATATATTGGTGTTTCAGATATAGCAGACGATTTAAAGTTAAAAGAAGACAGCACTAAATCAATTGCTGATATTGCCAAGCGCAATTTAAATAAAGATGAAGAATTGCTTGATGCAGAAGATTATGCAGTTTTCAGCCGTTTTAACCTATTAAAGCCAATCATTGCAAAGTTAAAGCAACAAGCCTCAGTTGCTATGGCAATGCAACTTGTAGAAATAAATGGCCATGTAACCTACCCAGGTGTTTATCCTCTTACAGTTAATGGCGAAGTAAACGATTTAATAGCTGCAGCAGGTGGTTTACTTGAATCTGCTTATACAGAACAAGCAGAAATAACCCGTGTAATGGATGGCAATGCATCAAAAGTTAAACATATCAAATTTAATCTACAAGCTGCTATGTTAGGTAGTAATGGTGAAAATATCGCATTACGTAGTAAAGACAGTATTAATATTTTCTCAATTCCTAACTGGCAAGAAAACGTAAAAGTAGAGCTTAAAGGTGAAGTTAAATTCCCGGGGATTTACACAATTCGCCGTGGTGAAACATTAAGCAATTTACTTGAGCGTGCAGGTGGTTTTTCTGAGTTTGCCGCGCCAAATGCAGCTATTTTCACTCGCGAAGCAATTCGCAAACAAGAGCAACAGCAATTAGCAAAACTTTCAGAAGATTTACGCCGTGATATAGCATCAAAAAGCTTTGAAAACTCTGTGAGTAGTAACAGCCTTTCCTATGATGAAATGAATAAGTTGTTGAATGATCTAGCTAACGTTGAAGCTGTGGGTAGATTGGTTATTGATTTACCTCTGATTGTTGAAGATAAGCAAAAGCTCGTTTTACAAAATGGTGATGCGCTTTATGTACCAAGTAAACGAGACTCTATCAGTGTGATTGGTGAAGTTAACTACGCAACCTCACATCTATTCAAACAAGGCATTACGGTTGACGATTATATTGACCTCAGTGGTGGTCTAAAAGAGCGCGCAGCTGATGAACGTATCTATATCATCAAAGCTAATGGCTCAGTGAAAATCCCAAGTACAGGTAGCTGGTTTGCAGTTAATGACGTAAACACGCTTGAAGCAGGTGATACCATTGTTGTACCAATGAATGCTGATTATATGGATAACCTAACCTTGTGGAGCACAGCAACACAGATCGTTTATCAGTTAGGTGTAGCTGTTGCAGCTATTAGTAGTATTTAGGGTAAGTTCTTATGTCTCAACAATATCAACAAAGTGAATTTAGCATAGGCACAGAGGATGACCTTGACCTAAAAGCAATATTTAAGATCCTCTGGCAAGGTAAGATATATATTGTTTGCACAACAATAATTTTTGCAGTTTGTTTTGTTATGTACGCAATTTCGCAGCCAAATATATACAAGTCATCAGTTGTACTCGCTGCTTCTGAACAAGATCAATCATCAGGTTTAGGAGGTTTAGCCAGCCAGTTTGGTGGTCTTGCTTCACTTGCAGGGGTGAACCTCGGAGGTAGTTCAAGTAATAAAGTAGATCTAGCTCTTGAAGTAATCAAATCGCGAAAGTTTATTACAGGATTCATAGAAAAGCATGGCATCCTCAAAGATCTTATGGCAGCTAACTCTTGGGAACCTATTGAAAATAAACTAGTTTACGATCCTGAAACTTATGACCATGAAAAAGGAAAATGGGTGCGAAAAGTAACTCACCCTTATACTGAAGTACCATCAGAGCAAGAAGCATATAAAAAATTCATGGAATTAATCGCTATAAATGTAGATAGCGAAACAAGTATTATAACTATTTCTTTAGAATTCTTATCACCTTATAAGGCGCAAGAGTGGCTAAACTTGTTGATTATTGATATCAATCTAGAAATGAAAGCTAGAGATGTTGAAGAAGCAGTAAAAAGTAAACGCTTTTTAGTTAAAGAAATCGAAAATACAAATATATCAGAGATTAAAACTGTCCTATATAAGCTCATTGAGGAGCAAACCAAAACAATTATGTTTGCAAATGTTCGCGATGAATATGTTTTCAAAATAATTGACCCACCGATAGCGTCAGAAGAGAAATTTAAGCCTAAACGAGCAATGATAAGTATTCTAGGATCTTTGTTAGGCCTCATCCTAAGTGGATTATTTATATTATTTAAAGCGTTTCTGAAACGTGGAAATGAAGCTTAGATATTAAACACTAGAATTTATAAAGGGTTAATATGAAAATTTTAGTAACAGGTGGAGCTGGCTTTATTGGTTCAGCGGTAGTGCGTCATATCATTAATCACACTACTGACAGTGTAGTTAATGTTGATAAATTAACGTATGCAGGAAATCTAGAGTCATTAAAATCAATTGAGAATAATGATCGTTATAGTTTTGTTAAGGCAGATATTTGCGACTCTACAATTTTAAAAGAAATTTTTGAACAACATCAGCCAGATGCCGTAATGCACTTAGCTGCAGAGAGCCATGTTGATCGCTCAATTACAGGTCCAGCTGAATTTATTCAAACAAACATCGTTGGAACTTACACTTTGCTTGAGGTTGCTAGACAATATTGGAGCCAACTGGATACTGATAAACAAGCATCATTCAGATTTCACCATATTTCAACGGATGAGGTGTATGGTGATTTGCCACATCCTGATGAAGTTGTGGATGGAGTATTGCCATTATTTACTGAACAAACATCGTATGAGCCTAGCAGCCCATATTCAGCAAGTAAGGCATCAAGTGATCACTTAGTACGTGCTTGGTTACGTACGTATGGTTTACCAACGATTGTTACAAACTGTTCAAATAATTATGGTCCTTATCATTTCCCAGAAAAGTTAATTCCTTTAGTTATTTTAAATGCTTTAGACGGCAAGCAATTACCAATTTATGGCAAAGGTGATCAGATCCGTGATTGGTTATATGTTGAAGACCATGCACGAGCACTTTATAAAGTTGTTACAGAAGGTGTCGTCGGTGAAACTTACAATATTGGTGGTCACAACGAAAAGCAAAACATTGAAGTAGTTAAAACTATTTGTAGCATTTTAGATGAATTAGTACCTAAACAAGCTAAGTACTCCGAGCAAATTACTTTTGTGTCTGACAGGCCAGGCCATGATAGAAGGTATGCAATTGATTCAAGTAAAATGCAAGCTGAATTAGATTGGGTTCCTGAAGAAACGTTTGAAACAGGCCTACGTAAAACTGTGCAGTGGTACTTAGAAAACAATGAATGGTGTGAGAATGTACAAAGTGGTTCATATCAGCGAGAGCGTTTAGGCGAAATAAAAGGTAAATAGTAGTATGAAAGGAATTATATTAGCCGGTGGCTCTGGCACGCGATTGTATCCACTTACTCGTGGCGTTTCTAAGCAGTTACTGCCAGTTTATGATAAGCCAATGATTTATTACCCACTTT
The DNA here is from genome assembly GCF_005886115.1 of Pseudoalteromonas sp. S4492. Taxonomy (NCBI): domain Bacteria; kingdom Pseudomonadati; phylum Pseudomonadota; class Gammaproteobacteria; order Alteromonadales; family Pseudoalteromonadaceae; genus Pseudoalteromonas; species Pseudoalteromonas sp. S4492. The sequence goes on along the minus strand of NZ_PNCP01000012.1, from coordinate 13,816 downwards.
CGACGCTTATGTTAGCGGGAATTCGAGAAGTATTAATAATCACAACTCCTGAAGATAACGATAGCTTTAAGCGTTTATTGGGTGATGGCTCTGATTTTGGTATCAGTCTTACCTATGCCGTACAGCCATCTCCAGATGGGTTAGCGCAGGCATTTCTTATTGGTGAAGAATTTATTGGTAATGATTCAGTTTGTTTGGTTTTAGGCGACAACATTTTTTATGGCCAATCATTTAGCAAAACATTAAAAAATGCAGCAGAACGTGAGTCAGGCGCAACGGTATTTGGTTATCAAGTTAAAGATCCTGAAAGATTCGGTGTTGTTGATTTTGATGAAAATATGAAGGCAATCTCAATTGAAGAGAAGCCAAAACATCCTAAATCAAATTACGCCGTTACTGGACTCTATTTTTACGATAATAGAGTCGTTGAATTTGCTAAACAGGTAACGCCATCAGAAAGGGGCGAATTAGAAATTACCTCTTTGAATGATATGTATTTAAAAGATGGATCACTCAATGTAGAGCTTTTAGGTCGCGGTTTTGCTTGGTTAGATACAGGTACGCATGAAAGCCTACATGAAGCATCTTCATTTGTAGAAACAATTGAGCATGTTCAAGGATTAAAAGTGGCTTGTTTAGAAGAGATTGCCCTAAGAAATGGATGGCTATCAAAAGAACAGGTACTTGAGATGGCGAAACCTATGTTGAAAAATGAATATGGGCAATACCTTCAACAACTTGCATCTGAGAAATAAAAATGAAGATATTGATTACCGGTAAAAATGGTCAAGTTGGTCAATGTTTACAATTAGCATTACAGGCATTCCCGAATGTCGATGTGCTTGCATATGGCCGCGAAGAATTAGATATTACAAATAGCCTTGCCGTTCAGGAAGTCGTTAGTCGCTATAAGCCTAATGTGATTATCAATGCGGCTGCTTATACTGCTGTAGATAAAGCTGAATCGGAGCAAAGCTTAGCGTTTGATATCAATGCTACTGGTCCAAAAAATCTAGCTATGGCAGCAAATGATATTGGTTCAAGTATTATCCATATATCAACTGACTATGTATTTGCCGGTAATCATGTTGACGAATACAAAGAAGCTGAAGCAACATCTCCAAAAAGTGTTTATGGTCAAAGTAAGCTTGCTGGTGAAGTCGCTGTAGCAGAAGCATGTGAAAGGCACGTTATTATTAGAACTTCTTGGGTATTTTCAGAGTTTGGTAATAATTTTGTCAAAACAATGCTTCGTTTAGCTAAATCAAATAGTTCCTTAAATATCGTTGGGGATCAATTTGGTGGGCCAACGTATGCTGGTGATATTGCGAGCGCAATACTTCAGATTGCCTTTTCGCTTTATAACGGCAATCAAGCTTACGGTATTTACCATTTTTCAGGTTATCCAACTGTCAACTGGGCTGATTTTGCACAGGCTATTTTCCAGCAGGCATACACTAAAGGGCTTATTGAATCAGCTATTGTGGTTAATTCTATCTCAACAGAGCAATACCCAACACCAGCGAGCAGGCCAAAAAATTCACGTTTAAATTGCGATAAAATCTACAGTAAATTTAATGTATCAGCTAGCAATTGGCAGGCAGCATTAAAGAACATCAACAAATACCAAAATGAAATCGAACAATGAAAATAATTGATACGTTAATTCCTGATGTGAAAATATTAGAGCCAAATGTTTTTGGTGATGATAGAGGGTTTTTCATGGAAACATTCCGTGATACCTGGTTTAAAGAAAATATTGCTGACGTTAACTTCGTTCAAGATAACCACTCTAAGTCTAAGCAAGGCATTTTACGTGGGCTTCACTTTCAAACAGAAAATACACAAGGTAAATTAGTACGTGTTACTTCTGGTGAGGTTTTTGATGTTGCAGTAGATATTCGCAAAGACTCTCCGACATTTGGACAATGGGTTGGGGAATATTTATCAGCAGAGAACAAGCGTCAACTTTGGGTGCCTGAAGGATTTGCACATGGATTTTATGTAACAAGCAACGAAGCAGAATTCGTGTATAAGTGTACCGATTTTTATAATCCTAGCGCAGAAGTGAGTATTTTATGGAATGATGAAAAGCTTGCTATAAATTGGCCTATTAATAGCAGTTCAGAAGTCACATTATCTGAAAAAGATACTAATGCAATCAGCCTTGATGAGTTTAAGGCTAAACTTTATGCTAGATAGAGTTATTATAAAAAATATCTCGTCTTTGTTTAGTATTCGGATTGCGGGTTACGTAATTCCATTGTTAACACTTCCTTATTTAGTGAGAGTGTTGGACCCTCAGGGGTACGGCACTTTCATTTATTGTGTTGCTATTTGTCAGTACTTTATTATTGCTGTTAATTATGGTTTTGACCTTTCGGCAACCAAGCTAATTGCCGAAGAAAAAAATGATATAAATATAGTCAGCTCTCTGTTTTGGAATGTTTTTTCAATCAGGCTTACTATAGCTTTAGTTGGGTTTATAATATTATATTTAGTAAGTTTTATATCTGACGAAATTAATAATCTTTTTAGTATTTTATCTTACTGTTATATATCGGCGATAGCAGCTGCATTTTTTCCACAATGGTTATTTCAAGGGAAAGAGCAGTTAGGCGTCATATCAATTGTTAGGGTCGTTTCACAAATTGTGACGATACCATTTATTTTCATATTAGTTAAAGATGAAAATGATATCAATATAGTGGCTTTTCTTACATCACTTCCATGTGTTGTAGTGGCAATATTTTCCTCTATCTTAATACATAAAAGACATTGGTTGGTTTTTTGCAAACCATCACTAAATAAAATGATTGAGCAAATTGTCAATGGATGGCACGTTTTTATATCTACAGCAGCCATAAGCTTATATACAACTAGTACAGTTGTAGTACTGGGTATTACATGTGGTCCTGCAAGTGTTGGAATATATGCTTCAGCTAATAAACTGTTACAAGCAGCAATTGGTATTTTGACTCCTGTAACTGCATCATTTTACCCAAGAATAAATAGTTTGTTAAAAGATGATGAGGGTAAAGCGATTGATTTGATTAGATATGCTTTAAAAGTATTGATCTCAATTACATTCTTAATGGCATTTTGTATTTATTTCTTATCTCCATTTATAGTCGAACTATTATATGGTGAAAAGTTTTCTAGAAGTGCAGTTTTATTGCAATTGATGAGTGTACTACCGTTATTAGTTTCACTAAGTAGTGTATTCGGTTTATTAGTTTTATTACCATTTGATTTGAAAAAGCAATATACCAAAATTTATTTGTTTTCTGGGGTGTTAAGCCTAACCATGGTTACTATACTTAGTAAGTACTTTGATGCTGAAGGTGCAGCGGTGTCAATGGTGTTAACTGAAATATTAGTTTTAACTTTGATGGCTTTGGTTATTCGCGCGAAGAAAATTCCTGTATTCAATAATAGTGTAAGTACACAGAGTTCTTAAATAGTTGATTATATAATGCATGTTTATCTAATCGTAATCTTTAACGAAAAAGTTTACAATACAGTTACATATAAAACGTTGGATACTGTTCTTTCAACAACCCTGCATGATTCAAAAATAATCATTTGGGATAATAGTCCGCAAGCTCAACATACCGAAGAAGAACTAATAAATTATATCAATTTTGATTTTGAATATTACCACTCAAAAAGTAATGAAAGTTTATCTGCTTTATATAATAAGTTGATAGACAAAGAGTTTAAAGGTGAGGCTGATTATTTTACAATTCTAGATCAGGATAGCTCCCTTTCGGCAAACTTCAAAGCAAGCATGGCTTCAGTTGATAAATCAAAGTTATTATTGCCAATAGTTTGCTCAGATAAATCAGGGAAAGTTATTTCGCCAAGATACCAACGATATAATTATTTCCTCAATAAATGTAGTATTGATTATATTAGCCTTCAATGTAAGCAGCAAAGCACCTACCCAAGCAAAGATTTTTTTGCTGTAGGTAGTGGTATGACAATAACTAAAAATGTTTGGGCTACTGGAATTAGGTTTAGGGAAGAGCTGAGCTTTTATGGTGTCGATACTGAGTTCTGTGTAGATTATTCAAAAATGATAAGCTCTTTTATTTTATTGGATACGAAAGTTTCCCATAACGCATCAAATGAACATGATGAGGGCTATGAAAAGTTTAAGTGGCGCCTTAAAAAGTATTATGAACATTGGCGTTATCAATTAGTAGCACATACACAGATGCCTAAAGGAGTTTCTGCTGTATATGTTCATTATTTTTTTTATTATGCCTTACTAAAAAATAGAATTAAAAGACTTTTAAAACACTGAGTTTATTAAAATGCCTAAAGTTTCAATTGTAATACCTAGCATATTAAAGAGCGAAGCTCTGTTGAAAAGAGCGATTGACTCTGTTTTCTTAAATGAAATTGAGCTTGAAGTAATCGTGATAAATGATAACCCCTCAATTTCATTAGAAGATCTAAAGCTAAAAAATAGGTATTTAGGTGAAAATGTAAAGTTTTTTTTCAATTCGGGAAAAAAGGGCGCCGGCGGGGCTAGGAACTTTGGCGTTAGCAAAGCTACTAGCGAACTTATTACTTTTCTTGATGATGATGACTTCCTCCTCCCAGGAAGAATTGATGCAATGTATTCTGCATATAAAATGCACGAGAAGGATGGTGTTGTATTATTATCGACAGGCAGAATATATGAATATAATAACTACCAAGAAATCTCAATTGTAAAAGGGCAAAAGTTTGGCCTTTTACAACAAAGCGATATCTTTGTTCATAATCAAATAGATATCGGTTTTATGGTATCGAAAGCCTTATTTGAAAAGTTAAATGGGTTTGATGTTAATTTCACTAATCTTGAAGATTGGGATTTCATTATTCGAGCTTTAGGTCATGGTAATGCTTTTAAAGCCGAGAGTTTTAGCTATGTTGTTAAAAATGATCATGACTCACTAAGAGTTTCAAATAATGATTATTTAGGGCTACATCAGCTTGCAAATAAGCATAAAGATGTGTTCGGTAATAACTGGTACTATAAAATTAAAACTCAGGAATTTAGATCGAAAAAAGAGTTATCCATTCTGAAATGTTTATATTTTAGCTTTAAAGTTAAAAGTCTATATGCACTGAAAAACTACATAGCGTCATGGAGAGACTGATTGTTATGATAAATAAAACAAAAGTTTTTATAAGCGTTTTTTTTATTTATGCAATTATCTATCTTTCGGGTTTATCTTTAAATGCGGATCCTAGTTTTTATCTTATTACGCTAGGGTTATGTTTCTTTACGGCCTTAATGTTATTGATTGATAAAGAGATTGTGAACCCAATTTCGATTCTATTTCCATTTGTTTTAGGTAGTTATTATTATCAGTTTATGCTTTCTGATGAGCAGGTTGTACTTTCATCAAATACTGTTTTTTCAATTTTTCTTTTTATTTTTTCATATGTCTTGGGTGTGGGATTTGTTCTTTATAACAAAAAATTAATACAAACCAAGAAAGTGCTAGAGCATGACTTTATAAATACCTATTATATAGATGCCGTTTTTGTTTTTTCTATTTTAATTTTCTTTATTGAATGTGTTGTAACTGGTGGTTTTCCTTTCTTTATTGCGTTGATACACAAGGTTAATATTTATGAAGATATGTTCTTCATACCTGTCCTTCATTACCTGGTGATGTTATCTTCGATATTTCCAGCGATATACTACTTTCAATATAAAAGAGGCAAGGTAACTAAGCTTAAGTTTTATGTTTTTACTCTTATATCTCTTTTTGTTCTAGTTAACATCATGTCAAGGCAGGTTTTTATACTTTCTGTGGTGTTCTTTTTCTTCGTTTATGCAAAGTCGAATAAAATTAGCCCTAATAGATATATTTTAAAAGTCTCTTTATTTTCCGCCTTTATGTTTTTGTTGCTTGGGTTTGTAAGAATTCAGTCAATAAACAACTCAGTTTCACAATTAGAGTACCTGAAGGCATATGCACAAGTACCTTCCGCAAGAGATGTTAATACATTTGATGTAACATTTAATTTATATACATCTCAGAACTTAGTTACATTAGATGAAATGGTAAATAATATTGAAGAAGATGGTTTTGGTTTCGGTAAGTACACAATTCAAGCTCTTATTAAAACTTTTAAGTATGATTCTACCTTTAACCTTCGTTTCCCTGTAGAATTCGATAGTTTTAAAAGGCTAGGTACAATCATTGCCGACCCCTATTTAGATTTTGGTTTTTTTGGCGTTTTTTTATTTGCTTTCATTTATGGGGTTTTTAATAGCATGATATTTATGAAAGCAAAGTACTCATCCTCGGTTCGTTATACTTTATTCTGGGCCATGATTTGTTACGTTATGCTTATGTCTGTTTTTACCAACTTTTTTAATGTTCTTTTTACATGGATAGTTTTTCTATTCGTATTTTCAATAACCTATGGTCAGAGTGTTAAGAAATGATTTATGCAGTTATCGTTACTTTTAATCCTGAGATAATGAATCTCAAGAAGCTAGTATCAGAATTAATAAATTCAGATGTTGAAGTAGTCATTGTTGATAACGGCAGCATTGAGCCAATTGAACCGTCATTAGGTGGTCACTTAATAAGCCTAGGTAGAAACCTCGGAATAGCAAGTGCGCAAAATAAAGGTATTGATTTTGCGATAGAAAATGGTGCAAAAAATATAATCTTTTTTGACCAAGACTCATCTATTTCTGATGATTTGTTTATACGTAAACTATGTCAGCCATTAGAGTCTGGAGAGGCATTTATATCAGCTCCTGTTTTTATCGACGAGCAGAAAGGTTTTGTTTACCCTATTGTCGAAATTAAAAAAAATGGATCAAGAGTAAAGCATTACCCTGCGGCGACTGAAAATAACTTCCTAGTTAATAATGTAATATCTTCCGGCACTATGGTTAATGTTGAAGTATTTAAAACTGTAGGAAAATTGGCTGAAGAGTTATTTATTGATTATGTTGATACTGAATGGTGCTTAAGAGCCCATAGCAAAGGTTTTACTGTTACGGTAGTTCCATCTGCGAGAATGGTTCATTCAATTGGAGACAAATCAGTCAAGTTAGGGAAGTTCTATGTCCCTATACACACTCCTTTTCGTAGGTACTATCGTATTAGAAATGCCTTTTATTTGCTTCGTAAATCATATATCCCTAAGGTAATGTCAATTAGAGAAATATTATTCTCGGTAGTGCACCAGATAGTAATCATATTTGTCTCTCCAGGTAAAAGAATTGATTACTTAAAGGCTTTAGGAAAAGGTCTAAAAGATGGATTGTTAGGGCGGTTTAATTAATGCATAACAAACATAAAGTTGCAGTATTATTAGCAGCTTATAATGGTGAAAAGTATATCTCTGAACAGATTGATTCAATACTAAACCAATTGAATTCAGATGTAACAATTTTTGTTTGTTTAGATAAAAGCTCTGATCGAACGTTGGAACTAATAAACCAATATGTGAAGTCTAATATAAACATAAAACTTGTCAGTCACAGTGCTCGTTTTGGAAGTGCAGGTAAAAATTTTTTTCACCTTATAAAAAGTGTAGATGTTTCTGGTTTCGACTTTGTTGCATTTGCTGATCAAGATGATATCTGGCTGCCAGAAAAGCTTTCTCGAGCTGCCTCTACCTTAATTGAAAAAGGTTATGATGCTTACTCTTCGAACGTTCTTGCCTTTTGGGAAGATGGCAAAAAGAAATTAATCCATAAGTCCTCACCACAAGCTGAATTTGATTACTTATTTGAGTCACCAGGCCCTGGTTGCACGTTTCTTTTTAAAGTTGCTCTTTTTAGAGAAATTCAATTACATATTATAAATCGTTATGACGATATAGATCTTTTGTGGCTCCATGATTGGTTTTGCTATTCATTTGCTCGTTTTAATGGCTATGCATGGAAAATCGACAGTAAACCAACAATGTTATACCGACAGCATACAGATAATGAAGTTGGCGCTAATGCTAGTTTCACAGCTTTATTTAGTCGCTTTAAAACAGTAGCTTCTGGTGATGGATTAAATTTAGTTTTGAATCAGGCGCAATTTATCGGGCAAGACAGCTTAAAGCCTGTGGGTAATTTACACTCTGGTCGTATAGGATTTTTAAAGTTGGCCTCGACTTTTTATAAGTATAGGAGAAAGCCAATTGATAAAGTGTTTTGTTTAATATTGTTTTTATTACTTGCTGTTAAAGGCTTTAAAAGGAAAGCTTACTAATTATGAAGTTAGTTTTAACCGGTGGAACAGGCTTTATAGGTTCGCATTTTATTAACCAAGTGGATGCAACTACAGATCTTTTATTACTGAGCCGAAAAAGTCATAAGCAGCACAATGTTCTAAATTATGATTCATTGTTTGAAGTCTCATCGGATGATTTAGCAAATAGAGATGTATTTTTACATTTAGCTGGTATTGCACATAAGAGTGATGCAAGCGATGCGGACTATTACAAGTACAATACTGAACTAACACTTCATCTTGCTGAGCAAGCTGCAAAGGCTGGCATAAAACGGTTTGTTTTTGTTAGTTCAATAGGTGTAAATGGCGCATCGACTTTAAATAAACCTTTTAATTCTGAGAGTGTTGCAAATCCGCATAATGCATACGCAAATTCTAAATATTTAGCCGAAAAAGGCTTAAAAGAGATATCAGATAAGTCAGGCCTAGAGGTAGTAATAATAAGGCCTACTCTTGTATATGGTTCTGATGCACCTGGTAACTTTGAAAAATTGCAAAGCTTGGTATTAAAATCCCCTGCACTACCTTTTGCTTGTATTAATAACAATCGAAGCTTCATTGCAGTTCAAAATTTAGTCGACTTGCTTATGTGCTGCTTGGTGCATCCGAAGGCAAATGGAATGCTTATTTTAGCAAGTGACGGTGAAGTAATTTCGATAAAAACATTTACTAATCGCATTGCAAAAAGTTTAAATACAAAACTGTTCCAAATTCCAGTACCATCTGCTGCCCTTAATTTTATAGCTAGATGTTTAGGCAAAGAGAAAATGGTAGAACAACTAGTAGGGGATTTAGCGGTTGATAGCTCAAAAGAGTATCAATTACTGAATTGGTTTCCTAAGTACACAATGGAACAAGCATTAAAACAGACAAAAATGGAGAGTTCGATTTGATCAGGCTTCTAGACATATTATTTTCACTATTTGGCTTATTATTCTCTTTTCCATTTCTGATAGTTTTATATTTGGTTGGTTTATTTGATACTGGCTCTCCTCTTTTTAGGCAAGAACGAGTGGGGCGGAATCAAAAGCCGTTTATTTTAGTAAAATTTCGCACGATGAAAGTTGATACAGCCTCAGTGGCAAGTCACTTAGCTAGTGCATCTTCAATTACCCCATTTGGGTCATTTTTGCGTCGAACAAAATTAGATGAGTTACCTCAACTTTGGAATGTGCTTAAAGGCGAAATGAGTCTAGTAGGCCCTAGACCCGGGTTATTTAACCAAAATGAGTTAACCTTAGAAAGAAACAAGCTAAACGTCTTCGATGTAAGACCAGGTATTACTGGCTTAGCTCAAGTAAATGAAATCGACATGTCAACGCCGGCAAAATTGGCCGAGGTAGATAAACAAATGATCGATTCTCTAAATATAAAGCTATACTTCAAGCTGATAATTATGACGGTTACAGGCAGTGGTAGTGGTGATAGAGTAAAGTAATCGTTTTGGTAACAAATTAACACTAAATTTAACAAAGTAATAAAGAGTTCTCAGTAGTTTAAGGTTAAATTATTTCATTGTTATGAATGTTGTGCTTGTTGTAAAATAGGCACAAATGTGAATTCTCAGCTCAGGAAGGGCCCTACGATTGTTATTAGATTATCTTGTTACGCTACCAAGAAGCCAAAAGCGTCTACTTTCAGTAACTATTGATACTATCTTTATTTTTACTGCGTTTTGGTTTGCTTTCATCTTGCGCCTAGACAGTTTTGAGGAATTTAAGGATTCTCAAAACTGGAGTTTATTAATCGTTATTATACCTCTGAGCATATTTAGCTTTATTAAATTGGGGTTATATAGAGCTGTCCTTCGATATATTAACTCTCAGGCGCTATGGGCTATTTTGGCCGGTGTCATTCTTTCCACCGTTTTTTTTGTCGGTACATCCTTCTTTTTTAACGTGAATGTTCCTCGCACTGTTCCTATTATTTATGCGTGTATCTGCTTGCTATTCATTGGTGGTAGTCGCTTAACTGTTAGGGCTATTGTTGGCAAGCTCATCATGCGTAGAAAAGAAGGTGTGGTAATTTACGGCGCGGGTTCGGCTGGGCGTCAATTGGCAACAGCTCTGGCAAATGGTCCAGAGTACGCTCCTGTTGCATTTTTAGATGATGATCCTAAAAAGCAAAATACATTTGTGCAAGGGTTGAATGTTTTTTCATCTAAAGAGATTGCAAAAGTAGTAGCCTCGAAATCAGTTTCGAAAATTTTATTAGCTTTACCAAGCGCCACTCGCAGTCGTAGAAAAGAAATACTTAACGAAATTGAGTCTTTTAAATTACAAGTTATGACTATACCTGGTATGGCCGATATCGTGGCTGGTAACACTAGTTTGGAGCAAATGAAAGAAGTCGGTGTTGAAGATCTTTTAGGACGCGACCCTGTAGAGCCAAACACAGAATTAATGTCTGCTAATATTCAAAACAAAGTGGTTTTAGTTTCTGGCGCAGGTGGATCAATTGGTTCTGAGCTTTGCCGCCAAATTGTAAAGAACTCACCAACTAAGTTGGTTTTGTTTGAGCTTTCTGAATATGCATTATATGCCATTGAAAAAGAGTTAAAGGATTACGCATTTAAAAATTCTTTAAATATCGAAATCGTACCAATTCTTGGTTCTATTCAAAACTTTAAGCTAATTTCAATGACTCTTTCGTCATTTAAAGTACAAACTATCTATCATGCTGCTGCATACAAGCATGTGCCTTTAGTTGAGCACAATGTTATTGAAGGTGTTAAAAATAACATCTTTGGTACTAGTAACATTGCTCGTGCAGCGATAGAAAACAACGTTGAAACCTTTGTACTTATTTCAACTGATAAAGCAGTTCGCCCCACGAATGTCATGGGCACAACTAAGCGTATGGCTGAGTTAGTGCTACAGGCGTTATCTGATACGCAAAAAGCTACGCGCTTTACTATGGTGCGTTTTGGTAATGTACTTGGTTCTTCGGGCTCTGTTGTACCGTTATTCAGGCAACAAATTAAGCAAGGTGGACCCATTACCTTAACTCATAAAGATATTACTCGTTATTTTATGACCATCCCAGAGGCAGCTCAGCTTGTCATTCAAGCAGGCGCTATGGGTAAAGGTGGCGATGTATTCGTTTTAGACATGGGCGAACCGGTTAAAATTATAGATTTAGCGACTAAAATGGTTCACCTTTCAGGCCTAGAAGTGAAATCTAGCCAGCATCCTTCTGGCGATATCGAAATTCAATGCACAGGCTTAAGACCAGGTGAGAAGCTTTACGAAGAGCTATTAATTGGTGATAACGTTGTTGGTACAGATCACCAAAGAATCATGAGTGCCCATGAAGTTAAAATGCCTTGGGATGAGCTTGAACAAATACTTCTTGAACTTAAATCGTCATGTGATACTAACGATCATCACTCTATTCGCAAGTTATTGCTAGAAGCGCCAACAGCCTTCAATCCGACAGATGGTATTTGCGATTTAAATTGGCAGGAAAACTTGAAAAATAGTGCTAATGTAACTTTACTTAAAAACGTAAATTAACATTAAAATCAATCTATTTGGATGGTTATGAATATAACGATCGCGGGTACGGGTTACGTTGGCCTTTCAAATGCAATGTTGTTAGCGCAAAATAACCGTGTAATAGCTTTAGATATTTTAGAAGATAAAATAAAGCTGCTAAATGATAAAAAATCGCCTATTAGTGATCCTGAAATAGAAGATTTTTTAGAAAACAAGCAGCTTAATTTTAAAGCGACTACAGATAAACAATTAGCATATGAAAATGCAGATTTTATAATTGTTGCAACACCCACTGATTATGACCCCACTACAAACTATTTTAATACCAAATCTGTAGAAGCTGTTATTGCTGATGTTTTAGTAATAAACCCTAATGCAGTAATAGTGATTAAATCGACAGTTCCGGTAGGTTTTACTGAAACCATAAAAAGAACATTTAAAACAAATAATATTATTTTCTCACCTGAGTTCCTACGAGAAGGCAAAGCTTTGTACGACAACTTGAATCCATCTCGCATTATTGTGGGTGAGTATTCAGATAGGGCAAAAATATTTGCTGAATTGTTACTTCAAGGTGCCAATAAAAAAGAGATAGATGTTCTATACACCGGTTCCACAGAAGCTGAGGCAATTAAGCTGTTCTCAAATACATATCTGGCTATGCGAGTGGCTTATTTTAACGAACTTGACAGCTACGCAGAAAGTCGGGGGCTTAATTCGAAGCAAATTATTAAAGGGGTTAGCTTAGACCCACGTATAGGTGATCACTATAATAATCCTTCTTTTGGTTATGGTGGCTATTGTTTACCTAAAGATACCAAGCAATTATTGGCTAACTATCAAAATGTGCCAAATAACATGATCCGCGCGATTGTAGATGCAAACTCAACTCGAAAAGATTTTATTGCAGAGTCGATCCTCGCCAGGAAGCCAAAAGTGGTTGGTATTCATCGTTTAATCATGAAGGCAGGTTCTGACAACTTTAGAGCATCAGCAATTCAAGGGATTATGAAACGAATTAAGGCTAAGGGCATTGAAGTAATTGTTTATGAACCTGAATTAGATGAAGCAACTTTTTTTAACTCCAAAGTGACCCATGATTTAGCTGAGTTAAAGTCATCTGCCGATGTAATCATTGCCAACAGAATGGTTTCTGAACTCGATGATGTTGCAGAAAAAGTATACACCAGAGACCTGTTTGGTAGTGACTAGTTCTCACTTGGGGTAATAACAATTTTGTAATAGACACGCCTAAATTCTCTGCGTATAATCGCTGGCTCATAAAAACCAATCCTTTTGGATTGGTTTTAAGGAAAATGAGTATTTTAGGTGTGACTATGGAAAGTTGGTACTTACTTTTTTGTAAATCAAAACAAGAGCTAAGAGCTCAAGCTAACCTTCAAAATCAGGGTTTTGAAGTGTTCTTTCCCGAACATAAAATTGAGCGAATCGTAAAGGGTCGCCGATCAATTCGTACATCTCCTCTTTTTCCTAGTTATTTATTCATAAAGCTAGACTCTCAAAACTGTAACTTTTCTGCGGTAAAAAATACACGTGGTGTAAGTGGCTTTGTTGCTTATGGTCATAGATTTCAAATTGTTCCTGAGCAGTTAATTGCACAGCTTAAATCTATGAGTGATATATGTGAGGTAACATCAACGTTACCGAAAGCAGGTGACGTTGTTTATCTGAACACAGAGTCATTTAAAAATGTTCAAGCAATTTATCAAGAGCCAGACGGCGATATGCGCAGCATTTTATTAGTTAACTTGCTGAATAAACAAATCGCCGTAAGTGTAGAGAATAAAGAAATCAGTTTATAAGTCGTGATTCAAAACGACATTAACGTAGGAACGGCTTTAGCCGTGAATGGGGAAGAATATTCGGCGTTAAAACGCCTCCTACGGTGTAAGTATTAAGCTTTAACACGTAAAAACAAAAAATAATAATAAAATCAGTACGTAGGAACTGCAACCTAGGGGCGGAAGCGTGCCCGAAGGGCTAGACAAGCAAAGAATTTTGCTTTCAAGCTGTAGCGAGAAGCCCGTAGGAACGGCTTTAGCC
>NZ_PNCP01000119.1:0-639 GCF_005886115.1 Pseudoalteromonas sp. S4492 | reverse complement strand
AGCACTTTTATAAATTGGCGCCCCCAAGGCGATTCTAACCCCTGTTACCGCCGTGAAAGGGCGGTGTCCTAGGCCTCTAGACGATGGGGACACAAAATGTGTCACTAGGACAACTGAATAGTTAGACTCAATTCAGACGAGTTTTTAACAACACAGCACTTTTAGAAAGTGGCGTCCCCAAGGGGATTCGAACCCCTGTTACCGCCGTGAAAGGGCGGTGTCCTAGGCCTCTAGACGATGGGGACACAAATGTGTCACTAGGACAACTGAATAGTTAGACTCGATTCAGACGAGCTTTTAATAACACAACACTTTAGTAAGTGGCGTCCCCAAGAGATTCGTACTCTTGATAACGTCGTGTATAGATTGCGCGGTGTTCACCGCCCCACTACACATAACCTACTTAAATAAGTGGCGTCCCCAAGGGGATTCGAACCCCTGTTACCGCCGTGAAAGGGCGGTGTCCTAGGCCTCTAGACGATGGGGACACAAAATGTGTCACTAGGACAACTGAATAGTTAGACTCGATTCAGGCGAGCTTTTAATAACACAGCACTTAAAGTAAGTGGCGTCCCCAAGAGATTCGTACTCTTGATAACGTCGTGCATAGATTGCGCGGTGTTCACCGCCCCACTACAC
>NZ_PNCP01000118.1:0-3372 GCF_005886115.1 Pseudoalteromonas sp. S4492 | reverse complement strand
CAATATTGATAAACTTTTCTATTGAAGGTTTAATATCATCGAATTCAATACTTGTGTTTCTATTCTTAAAGAAAGTCATATCCTCAGCAGTGTAACCATATACTAGGCATTTGTTTGCTGTAAAAATATCACCTCCGATTCGGCCTAACAGATAAGAGCCTTCACAATATTCAGATATAGGCTGCAACGCCATGCAAATGCCGCTTTGGAATAAAAGGATAAAAATTAAATACCTCATATTATCTCCACCATTTAACTTGAGTCTCTACGATTAGCTCAGAAAAAAGCTGTTACGTTGTTTGGCATAGTGCTTAACCATAATCCACGAAAGAGAAACAAGAACCGACTCCTAGCTCTGTTGAATTCCATTCAATTTTATTAAAAAAACCATAATGAAAAACATTACTACAATTGCTATAGATGAGTATTTAATGGCTTTACAAGCCCACACTTTGTCTTCCCGATAGGATTCAACTTTGAACAGCTTAAAACCATGATAAATTGCACCTGTTCCGCCGTAGTAGTTTATGAAAAGCTCTTTTTTTGCGTATTTTGGAGCTAAGATAAACAAAACCATTACAAACAAAAATAAAACAGCCGAAAGTACCATCAAAATAATAAGAAAATAATCTATCATTTCACCAGTTCACATTTACATATTTATCAGTAACTTACTATACCAATAACAAGCAAGTTATGCTCCAACCAAACTTAAACACAATCTGGTGTTTTTAGTTGATAGTAAAGCACTGCGTTTGCTATTTTACGTCTAATACTAAATCTGTAACCGAGGACACATGGAAGCGCCTACTTTTGAATTAACCCGTGATAACTTTAACTCAATCTTTTTTCAGACTTTCATAAAAACGAAAGTGCAACCTGAAATACCTATCATAAGATGTGCAGTGCCTTTACCGAAAGCACAGAAAATCAAGGCAAAATTAATTACTGCCGTTATTTTCATTATTGCATGTCACCTTGTTTGGAAAACACAATCCGGTGCAGGTGCAATTGCCGCTGTGGTCATTACTTATCTCAGTTATTTTTTAATTCAGATGTTTATTGCCAATAAGCGTTATTTCATCCATGAATCTCCCTTGTGCGAAATTAAAATAAACAAAGAAGAGGTTTACCTGCCTGCACTTTTATTCGATGACAGAAAAGCACGAACACTTAAAAGAGAAGATTTACTTAATGTTGAGGCCGTATGGAATTTTACACGCACCAAAAGCGGCTACGATATTAACGATCCACAACCTAGGCGTGCCTATCTATTTTCTGTTATTTTTAAAACTCGCTATGGTGATTCAATTCCTTTAAATGACTGGAGCTTAGAACATCCTGAGCTTTTCAAGACACTTGTTGAGTATGATTACCCAGTCACTATGATCAGAACAGCCAAACGCGGGTTACCAATAACAGTTCACATAAAATGGTTCTTCCTATTTACCTTTATATGTACTCTCATCTACTCACTTATAAAGTATGTAATTTAGCGGACTTATAAATATGCAATTGGCAAAGTAACTGCGAACAAGCGCTTTGCCTTAAACTTACGCTTTATTGTTAAACAGCATACCAGAGTGATTACTAGAAGTAGGAGCAAACAATGAGTTTATCATCGTAGAAACATTACTTTTTACGGCAAGCTGGACTGCATTTATTTCTTCATCAAGTTGTTCATTAAGCTCTAGCAACTCACTTTCTCGTTGTTCTGGAGCTAGGTCTTTGTTGCTTTTTAAACTATTAATCTTATTTTGTAACTCCTTTATTTTCACTACTAGCTCTTGCTGTGTTTGTGATGTCTTTGATTGAGCTTCTGCTTGTGGATCAGAATCAACGCCCGCTTCTTGTTGTTTAGAGCCTTGAAGGTTTGTTGCTTTTTCACTTTCTGGGTTTAGCTCATTTTTATTTTGCTGATCTAATAATGGCTCTTTTAGGAATGAGGATGTGTACGAAGTTAGCTGCATAGTTTTCCTATCGTTAATTTTTTGACGTTTAGCTATAAACCTTTTGAAAACAAAATAGATGCACAATCCGTACCCATTTACTACCCAAAACTTTTTATGTTGCTAAGCATGTATGTTCCTTTAAAGTTAGCGATATTAAACTTTAACTATTAATCCCCTCTTTCAACAAACCAATACTAAAGAATCAGTTTTTAACTTTTGAATAACCTTTTGTGATCGCTTTTTAAACACCAGCCGTAAGCCTTATTGAAATGGACACGTCGTAACGTCCGAACATACAAAGATATAAGGAAGAACGATGAAATACATACTCCTGGCTAGCAGCTTACTTTTTCTCACCGCGTGTAGCGATGATGATGACGACAACGAAGTAGTTACCCCTCCCCCAGTTCAAGAATTCACTCCAAGTAAAACCTATTCTGTAACTTTAAGTGGCAAACAAGAAGTGCCAATGAATGACTCAATGCAAACAGCGACTGCAACGGTAGAGCTTGACGAAAGTTTAATGCAATTTCGTGCAACACTTGATGCAAGCTCAGTCGAAGGTTTTAGCGCAGCACACATACACGACGGCGATTTAGGCGCTAATGGTGATGTTGCTTTTGCATTTGAGGCCACTTCCGATGGTATGTATGAAGTCGCAATTACCGACCTTGATGAAAGCCTAATTGCTGATCTAATGGATGGCGATTGGTACATTAATCTTCATACCGAACAATATGCAAACGGCGAACTTCGTGCGCAAATTGTGCCTGATACAACCAGCATCATCACGTTTGTTTTAAATGGCGATCAGCAAGTGCCTATGAACGACAGTGACGCAATGGGTTATGGCTATGCATCTTATGATAGCGCCACGACAGAATTACGACTTCGTGCGGTGACTATGGGTGTTGATGATGCAACAGCAGCTCACATCCATACAGGAAAATTAGGCTCAAATGGTGATGTATTCGTGACTTTAGAACAAGATGATGAAGTCATGACAGACTGGGTAGTCCCAGAAGGCACCATGATCGACAGCGACACTTTGGCAGTACTTTTAGACGGCGGTCACTATGTTAATGTTCACACACCTGAATTTGCCGGTGGCGAAATTCGCGGCCAAATCTTAACAGACAACTATGCAGTTGCGACCTTTGACTTGAGTGGTGATCAAGAAGTGCCTATGGTCAGCACCATGGCTGATGGTGATGGTTATGCTCTTGTTGATACAACAGACTACAGTGTAGAGCTAACTGTTGTAACATCAGGCTTAGACGATGCAAGTGCTGCGCACATTCATACAGGCCGTATCGGGACTAATGGCGATGTATTAGTAGCTCTTGAACAATCAATGGATGATAGCAATGTCTGGATGACACCAAGCAACACGCAAATTAATGCAGATATTTTTGCAGTG
>NZ_PNCP01000117.1:0-1435 GCF_005886115.1 Pseudoalteromonas sp. S4492 | reverse complement strand
CCCCCCCCCCACCCCCCCCCCGCCCCCCGCCCCCAAGCTTATTTTTGCAAGCAGCTCCCTGCATCCGCCATGTCGCTGAGTGACTGGAGCTCCGTCGTGTCGCCTAGCTCCTAGCTCCTAGCTCCTAAATCCTAGAACCTATCGTTTCCTGTTCATCCTCCGTCAATATTATTACTGCTAACGTGTTTATAAATCTTTTTTTACTATTGCGCAAAATGGGTTGATAACTCATACTTTGTAATTATTTATTCTTACCACAATAATTAAGGGACTAAACATTATGAAAGCTGTCATTCCTGTTGCAGGCCTTGGTACACGTATGTTACCGATGACAAAAGCAATTCCTAAAGAAATGCTGCCTCTGGTTGATAAACCGCTTATTCAATATATAGTAAACGAATGTGTTGCTGCGGGTATTAAAGAAATTGTACTCGTTACTCATAGCTCTAAAAATGCCATTGAAAATCACTTTGATACCAGCTTTGAGCTAGAAGCAACCCTCGAAAAGCGCGTAAAACGCACCCTACTTGAAGAGGTGCGCTCAATTTGCCCAGCTGATGTAACCATTATGCATGTGCGCCAAGGCGAGGCTAAAGGATTAGGCCATGCGGTAATGTGTGCAAAACCAATTGTCGGTGATGACGACTTTGTTGTAGTACTGCCAGATGTAATTTTAGATAGCTACACTGCTGATCAAAAAATCGAAAACATTGCTGCTATGATCAAGCGCTTTAATGAAGTTAAAGCCAGCCAAATTATGCTAGAGCCAGTGCCGCAAGAAAACGTACATAAATATGGTATTGCTGATATTGGTGGCGTGAAAATTAAAGCGGGCGAAAGTGCGCCTATTAAAACCATGGTTGAAAAACCAAAAGCTGAAGATGCTCCATCTAACTTAGCCGTTGTTGGCCGTTATGTACTTTCGAAAGCAATATGGTCATTACTTGCGAAAACACCAGCGGGTGCAGGTGGCGAAATACAGCTTACCGATGCAATCGATGAGTTAATGAAGCACGAAATTGTAGAAGCTTTCCACATGAGTGGCCGTGCTCACGACTGCGGTGACAAACTTGGTTACTTAAAAGCGATTGTTGAATACAGCATGCGTGATGAAAACCTAGGTGAAGAATTCACTGATTTTGTAACGCAAATGGTAGCGCCAGCAGAGCGTCATTTAAAAGCGGTTTAAAAATAAGATATTAGATTTCAGAGGTCAGGTATCAGACGATAGATTTCAGAGGTCAGATATCAGGATTTAGTGGTTAGAAGTTAATTTTTAGCTTTTAACCACTTGCTTTATGCCACCCTCAAATAAAATCTTGTTCACCTAGCACCTAGCACCTAGCAACTTTACACATTCCTACGCTAAATAAAATCTCTCCTACAATCATGCTAACATGCTAACTTGCGAACTTGCTAACTAACACCAACAAAT
>NZ_PNCP01000116.1:0-293 GCF_005886115.1 Pseudoalteromonas sp. S4492 | reverse complement strand
TAATCTAAATAAATCGGTAACTTCATTTCTCTCTCCGCTTTCGTCAAGCTACAGTTGACAGCTTACTTGAATGTTTTCCAGTTGCTTAATTGCAGTGTTGATGCTGTTATCTTGGCGTGATGCGACTTCTTTCACATCTGACTTTTCAACCAATTCAGCAAGGGTAATACTATTTAAAAACTCTTCGATACGTGCGCTTAAGTCCGACCATAAAGTGTGAGTCAAACAACGCATGCCGCTTTGGCAGCCACCCGTTGCGTTGTGGCAACGTGTTGCATCAACAGACTCATCAA
>NZ_PNCP01000115.1:0-1226 GCF_005886115.1 Pseudoalteromonas sp. S4492 | reverse complement strand
CATCGCCGACAGAAATTTCGTTTGCTTCTCGACCTAATAAATATCCGCCACCTGGGCCACGCACAGAGGTCACAAGGCCATTTTTACGTAAACGGGCGAATAGTTGCTCAAGGTAAGATAACGAAATCTCTTGGCGTTCAGAAATATCGGCAAGAGGCACTGCACCCACATTTGTATGTAGTGCAACATCCAACATGGCGGTTACTGCGTATCTGCCTTTTGATGTTAACTTCATGGAGCCCCCGATGTTACTGCACGCTAAGGTGTGCAAATTTTAATTACCAGACCAAAATAGTCAAGTATTATCACTTGATAAAAATTGATACTTGCCATTGATAAAACCGAATACTTGACAAAATTAGTCAAGTACTGGGTACATTGTAATTACCTGAGTAATTTAGTCAAGTATTCTGGTGAATAAAGCTTATAACCTAAACTTATTTAATAGACTTATTAATAGAGGTAAGAATACCGCGTAAGATGTTCATCTCAGCTTCTTCTGGACGCGCGCGATTAAATAAACGACGTAATTTAGTCATCACCATGCCTGGGTGTTGTTTGATGATAAAACCCGTGTCATTTAATGTTTGCTCTAAGTGTTCGTAAAACAGCTCAGTTTGCTTTGCGTTTGGATAGGTTGCTTCGTCTTCTTCTTGTACTTTTGGCTGTTTGTTTAAATACGCCATACGTGTTTCATAACACAGCGTTTGCACGGCCATCGCGAGATTTAACGAGCTGTACTCAGGGTTTGCAGGAATACATACGTGGTAGTTACATTGTTGTAGCTCTTCGTTCGTTAAACCACTATTTTCGCGACCAAATACGAGTGCAACAGGACCCTGTTCAGCCTCTGCCACTAACTTTTCACCACATTCACGCGGCTCAACCATTGGCCAAGATAAAGTACGTGAGCGTGCACTGGTACCAATTGTTAAACCACAATCAGCAATCGCATCTGCCAGTGTATCAACAACCACTGTTTTACCTAAAACATCCGTTGCACCGGCCGCAAGCGCACTCGCATGACTGTCAATTTCACAAGCAGGATCAACAAGATATAAATTTGATAAGCCCATCGTTTTCATAGCACGTGCCGCTGAGCCAATATTACCAGAATGTGATGTGTTAACTAATACGATACGAATATCATCAAGTGTCATTGCGTTGTTACTTACTGAAAGTCAAAAATTGCGGGGATTATAACATAGCTATCAGCTATCAGCTAT
>NZ_PNCP01000114.1:0-1674 GCF_005886115.1 Pseudoalteromonas sp. S4492 | reverse complement strand
ACTTTCATGGTTACTGGCTCCAAAAAGGTGTCTACTTTTATGGAGTCAGATCAGTCAGCGGTCAGCGGTCAGCGGTCAGCGGTCAGCGGTCAGCGGTCAGCGGTCAGCGGTCAAATTTAAAGCGCGATTTTATGTCGCGCAATACGCTAATTAACTTCACGCTTCATCAAAGACATTTATTTGCACAAAGAGGATATGAGGCGCTGCGCTTTAGAGGAAAACAACAAAGTTATGTTATTACTTCCTCATTGTCTTCTCATTCAGTTCTCTTTGTGAATCTATTTTCGGCACTAAAGTACCTCCTACGAGCTAGGCCTTTGGTAAAGGCCTGCAAACAGCACCGTTCAGCTTCAAACTGACAGCTGAAAGCTGACGGCTCGTAATTCTCTTCTCTTTGTGAAGGTATTTACGCGCGTAATAAATTTCACGCCTACGTCAAAGATATTTATTTTCACAAAGAGGATAAGAGGCGCTGCGCTTTAGAGGAAAACAAAAAGTATTTACTTAACTATCCCAAACTGATTTTTTCTAGAAACTTCGAACACTTTCTCTGACTTAAAAGCAGCTGCTACAATTCGTGAATGTTAAGCAAAATGCGCAATTTCAATCAGGTAACGACTTAGGGGCCATGGCAAACTGGCCCCACTTCTGAAAAGCATTAACGAGTAACCATGAAAACGAAGCAACAACAACGCATTGAGCTGGTCTGTGACTACATTAGCCAGCATCTTGATAAACCTTTATCACTGGAGACACTCAGTGAGGTGGCATGTTGTTCGAAGTATCATTTTCATCGTTTATTTGTCGCTGGAGTTGGCCTAAGTGTTACCAAATATGCGCAGCTTGCGCGCTTAAAGCGTGCCTCATTTCGACTTGCATTTGAGCATCAACTTAAAATTATTGATGTTGCATTAGAAGCGCAATTTGATAGCCCAGAAGCATTTAGTCGTGCTTTTAAGCGCACCTTTACGCAATCGCCAAGCGAATTCAGAAGCAAACCAAACTGGCCTAATTGGCACACACAGTTTGAATTTTCATTACCTGACAAAAAGGTTTGCCCTATGAATGTAAACATTGTTGATTTTAAAGCACTGCCGGTAGCTTTATTAACCCACCAAGGCGCTGCTAATACCCTGATGAATACCGCTGCACAATTTATTGAGTGGCGCAAAGAATCAGGCTTTTCACCTGTTAAAACCAGTAACACGTATGGGATCCCGTATAGCGATCCGGCCACCACTGAAGACCATGCGTTTCGTTTTGACTTTGCAGGCAGTATTACCTCACCGATTACTGAAAATCCGCAAGGTGTGCGAAATGGTGAAATTCCAGCAGGACGCTGCGCCGTTGTTCGTCATAATGGCTCTCATGACACCATTAGCGATACAGTTTACTACTTATACCGTGAATGGCTGGTGCAAAGCGGCGAAGAAGTCAGAGACTTCCCTTGCTTCTTTCATTACCTCAACCTCATCCATGAAGTTGATGAATGTGACCTGCAAACGGATATATATTTGCCGATAAAATGATTGCGAGTTGCGAGTTTCGAGTTTCGAGGAAAAAATTTAAACGTTCTCAAGACCGTATTGTAGGGAAAGATTTTACCTCGTGGGTGAGATATATCTGGTAGCGGTATGATTTAAAAAAAATAGGGTGGGGAGGGGGGGGGGGGGG
>NZ_PNCP01000113.1:0-700 GCF_005886115.1 Pseudoalteromonas sp. S4492 | reverse complement strand
GAACCCTGATTTTGAGCACCCAGGTTTTGGCAATGTGACTTCTTTGCTATTAACGCAGCCTGTAGCCCCTAAAAAAGATGAGGTCCTTGAACAGCTTGTAGTCAAGTTGCATGAGCAAGGCTTTGATGAAAAAGCGTTACTAGCGTAGTGTGTGATGAGACTTTATAAAACTCTAAATCTAAAAGGGTCAGGTCTTTCTTTTTACCTTTAATCTAGTCCAATATTGTTTATAAGCAATGGTTTAATAGAAATTCTTAATGTGTTGAAAAGAGTTGGGTGATTATCTTGAGCTTCATTACTCCTACTCAAGCGCGAGTCGGGTAGTGGCAAAAAGCAAGACCTGACACCGTGTGTAGGTTCTTGTTTTCTCTTTCGTGGATTATGGTTAAGCACTATGCCAAACAACGTAACAGCTTTATTCTGAGCTAATCGTAGAGACTCAAGTTAAATGGTGGAGATAATATGAGGTATTTAATTTTTATCCTTTTATTCCAAAGCGGCATTTGCATGGCGTTACAGCCTATATCTGAATATTGTGAAGACTCTTATCTGTTAGGCCGAATCGGAGGTGATATTTTTACAGCAAACAAATGCCTAGTATATGGTTACACTGCTGAGGATATGACTTTCTTTAAGAATAGAAACACAAGTATTGAATTCGATGATATTAAACCTTCAGTAGAAAAGTTTATCAATATTG
>NZ_PNCP01000112.1:0-569 GCF_005886115.1 Pseudoalteromonas sp. S4492 | reverse complement strand
CCCCCCCCCCCCCCCCCCCCCACACCCCCCCCCACAACCCCCAACCCCCCAACCCCACACCACTCAAGCCAATTCTGAAGTAGATTCATTTTTAGATAAACAAAAAGCTTTTGATGAATACACTGGAGTGATAGATAGTTTCTCAGTGCCTCTATTTGGGAGCTATGATGAATTCGAAGATGCTAAAGCTTCATTAGTATTTTCGATTAACTACACAACTCATTGTAACATATCAGTGTTAGATTACAGTGGAGGTGATAAATTTATGATTGGATATAAACTAAATCGAATGACTGATGAAGGTAAATACAACTATGATTATTTGTATATAGAGCTCCCTAAAGAAGCAAAAATAAATAAAGCGGATAGTGATGGTTTAATAGATGCTTTTTGTCATAATGATTTAAGCTTTAAAAATAAAGAATAATGGTAAGTAGCTTTTATCTATCCAAAGAGGTCAAGCTACATTTTTCCTTCTAAATTATAATAACCAATGCAGTTTAGTCTTTAGTTGATGTAAAAAAGAAATACCTGAAAACATTTTGTTTTCGTTCGATATTGGGTCGTGT
>NZ_PNCP01000111.1:0-9565 GCF_005886115.1 Pseudoalteromonas sp. S4492 | reverse complement strand
TAGCACCTAGCACCTAGCACCTAGCACCTAGCACCTAGCTAAATTCCTACGCGATATAAAATCGCTGCTACAATTTTGAAAACTCGCTAACTCGCTAACTCGCTAACTCGCAACTCAAACCTACGTCAAACGTAGGGCGATGAATTCAGCGAGTTTGTCTACGGCGGTTCCGGGGTCGTCGGTGCGTTTAATTAAACTAATACCGATTTGACCAAGCTCGGGGAGGTCTTTGGTTTGCAGTTGGTAGTTAAGCTCATTCGGTACGGTGCTTTTTGCTAGTACCGTAATGCCTAAGCCTTCTTTTAACGCCGCAGTTAGGCCAGTTAAGTCGGCATTACTGTAGGCAATGCGGTATTTAATACCCGCACTTTGTAGTGCTTCGATTGCGCGGCGGCGATAAATACATCCCTCTGGGGCGGTTACAAGCGTTACCACATCGTTTTGTGCCAGGTTTAAATCACCCACCCATACGAGTTGGTCTTGCATAAAAATCGGGAACTTGGCTGATTCGAGCTCTTCGTTTAATGCCAACACTAAATCGAATTGATCTTGGCGCGAGACCGATAATAAATGCTTACTCAAACGAGAGCGCACTTCGAGCGATACGTCAGGGTAGAGGGCCACGAAGTCACCAATGATCGACGGTAAAATACGTGCAGCAAATTCACTGGGGATCCCCAAGCGCACTTTACCGGTCACGTTTTCGCTGGTGAACTGCTGCAAAATGGCATCGTTTTGTTGCAGCATTTGCTTTGCTAATGGCATAAGCAATTCGCCATATTGATTAAGCACTTGGCGCTGACCTTGCTTTTTAAACAGCTTATGGCCCAGCATGTCTTCAAGGCGCTTTATTTGTAAGCTCACAGCCGGTTGCGATAGCCCTAATAATTCACCTGCTTTGGCAAATCCGCCAACTTCAACAACAGTGACTAAAGTACGTAAACTATCGGTAGAAATGTTTTTCATTAAAAAATTCTATTTATAGGGCTGTATATATAAGCATTATTTATCAATTGATAAATAATTACAATTTGTTGTTGCTAGCACGGCGCAATATACTTCAGCCATTAATGATTGATAGGTGTCACATATGACTTTTACGCCAATAATGTTTGCTCGCCACAGCCAAGCTGAGACCCCAGCAGACAACGTGCTACAAGCTAATAGCGATACTGCCATTATGGATTTTAGTGGCACTGAAGCAATCCCATTTTTAACGGCTATTTTAGGTCTTGATATTAATAAGCTAACCGCCAGTGGTTTAGGCTTACGTAGTTCATTAGACGATGACCTAACAAGCAGCTACGCTTATGCCCTGTATTACTTTAACGAAACTGCATTTCGTTTTGTATTAGGTAAAGATGCCAGCGTGCAATTACAGTCGCTTATTAATGAGCAACAACTACGTTACGACATTGATTATGTAATGCGTGACGATTTAAGCGCGCTAACCCTAAGTGGTGAGCAAGCGTTTGACGCCTTGGTCGACAGCTTTAAGCTAACGCCTGGGCTGCGTTTATCAGACATGCGCAGCTGCTATGGTGCACAAAGTGGTGAGGTATTTATTACCGCCATAGATAACCAAGCAACACAGCAATTTCAGCTGGTGGCGCGCCAAGCAGAGCTTGATAAATGGCAAACGCACTTACAGCAGCTCGGCTTTGATTTAGCCTTAGCCAACGTTGCTTAAAACATAAAATTTTTAAAACAGCTACGCACTTGAGTGTTTAGCTGTTTTTTAGTTACAAAATCGCAATTTGGGTGTGACAACTGTGCAACTAATGTATAATCGCCGCCCATGTTATTCCCCCTCATTAAATTGAGGCCACGCCCCACAACTTGTGGGTTAATTTAAAAGTGAAGGAATATTATGACTTCTAAAACAGTTTTACATGCTAAGCACCTTGAAGCTGGCGCAAAAATGGTTGATTTCCACGGCTGGGAAATGCCAATCAACTACGGCTCACAAATCGAAGAGCATAATGCGGTTCGCACAGATGCAGGTATGTTTGACGTATCTCACATGACAATTGTTGATGTTCAAGGCGAGCAAGCACAAGCGTTCTTACGTAAACTAGTTGCAAACGACGTTGCTAAGTTAACTGTACCGGGTAAAGCACTTTACACAGGTATGCTTAACGAAGAAGGCGGCGTAATCGACGACCTTATCATCTACTTCTTCTCAGAAACAAACTATCGTTTAGTTGTTAACTCAGCAACACGTGAAAAAGATTTAGCGCATTTAGCTAACGTTTCGGCTGATTTCGCCGTAACAGTTACTGAGCGTCCTGAGTTTGCAATGATTGCCGTTCAAGGCCCTAACGCACGTGCTAAAACAGCAACAGTACTTAACGCAGAGCAACAAGCTGCTGTTGAAGGTATGAAGCCTTTCTTTGGTGTGCAAGCAGGTGATTTATTTATTGCGACAACAGGCTATACTGGCGAAGATGGTTATGAAATCGTAGTACCTAACGATCAAGCTGCTGATTTATGGCAACAACTTCTAGACGCAGGCGTAGCGCCAGCGGGTCTAGGTGCACGTGATACGTTACGTCTTGAAGCGGGTATGAACCTTTACGGCCTAGATATGGACGAAAGTGTTTCTCCACTTGCTGCAAACATGGCGTGGACAATCGCATGGGAGCCAGAAGATCGTAAGTTTATCGGTCGTGAAGTATTAGAACAGCAACGCGCTGACAAGAGCACAGACAAACTAGTTGGTTTAGTGCTTGAAGAAAAAGGCGTATTGCGTAGCGGTTTAAAAGTCATCGTTGAAGGTGGTGAAGGGGTGATTACCTCTGGTACATTCTCACCAACTCTTGGTCATAGTGTTGCGCTAGCACGCGTTCCGCGTTCAACTGGCGAAACAGCCCAAGTAGAGATGCGTAAAAAACTGGTTAACGTTAAGGTTGTTAAACCTTGCTTTGTACGTAACGGCAAATCAGTTATCTAAACTATAAAAAATTTGGTGTTATCACCCAATATAAACCAAAGGAACAAAAAGATGAGCAATATCCCAAGCGAATTAAAATATGCTACTTCACACGAGTGGGTTCGCGACGAAGGTGACGGTACGTTTACTGTAGGTATCACTGAGCACGCACAAGAACTTCTTGGCGACATGGTATTCGTTGAATTACCAGAAGTTGGTGATGAAGTTGACGCGGGTGAAGACTGCGCAGTAGCTGAGTCTGTAAAAGCAGCATCAGACATCTACGCACCAATCGGCGGTGAAATCGTTGCAATCAACGAAGATCTTGAAGATTCGCCTGAAACAGTAAATAACGACCCGTACACTGACGGTTGGTTATTCCGTATCAAAGCATCTGACACATCAGAGCTTGATAACCTGTTAGACGCTGAAGGCTACGCTAACACAATCGACGAAGACTAATTAATTAGTCACGCCGACTAAAAGCCCCTCATAAGTGGGGCTTTTATGATTTTATAGCTTACCTTTCCATACGCTGTAAGTTACTAAATCAACACGTTTTTAAGTTATTGCCAGTTACCCATTGGCAGTAACCACTTTTTTTTGGATCATAGGAATCTGGACAAATGTCAAACGCCAAATCTCTTGAACAATTAGAGCAAAAGCAAGATTTTATTCGCCGTCACATTGGGCCAAGCCCAGCGCAAGTAAGCGACATGCTGAGCGCTCTTGGAGTATCGAGTGTTGAAGAGCTGATCGGTCAAACGGTACCTGCAAGCATTCGCTTAGAGCAAGGTTTATCAATTGGCGAAAGCCGCACTGAAGTTGAAACACTAAGCTACTTAAAATCAGTAGCAAGCAAAAATAAAGTGTTCAAATCATACATCGGTCAAGGCTACCACCCAACTCACGTACCACACGTAATTTTACGTAACGTACTTGAGAACCCAGGCTGGTACACTGCGTATACACCATACCAACCAGAGATTGCACAAGGTCGTTTAGAATCATTATTAAACTTCCAGACTATGACCCTAGACCTAACTGGTCTTGACCTGGCAAGCGCGTCATTACTTGACGAGTCAACGGCTGCGGCAGAAGCAATGGGCCTTGCAAAGCGTGTTGCTAAGTCTAAATCAAACACATTCTTCATTGCTGAAGACGTACACACGCAAACAATCGACGTTGTTGCAACACGTGCAGAGCAGTTCGGTTTTGACGTTATCGTTGGTAAAGCAGCAGAAGCACTAGACCACGACATTTTTGGTGCGTTATTCCAATACCCATCAACAACCGGTGAAATCACTGACGTAACCGATTTAATCGCTGGCGTACAAAGCAAAAAAGCAATTGCCTGTGTTGCTGCAGATATCATGAGCTTATTATTGCTTAAAGCACCAGGTAAACTAGGTGCAGACGTAGTGCTTGGTTCAGCACAGCGTTTTGGTGTACCTATGGGTTACGGTGGTCCACACGCTGCATTCTTCGCAACACGCGACAAGTACAAGCGTTCACTACCAGGTCGTATTATCGGTGTTTCTAAAGACCGTTTAGGTAACGACGCACTACGTATGGCAATGCAAACACGTGAACAACACATTCGTCGTGAAAAAGCCAACTCAAACATCTGTACAGCGCAAGTTCTACTAGCGAACATGGCAGCGTTCTACGCGGTTTACCACGGTCCACAAGGCCTTAAAACTATCGCTGAGCGTATCCACCGTTTTGCAGACATCTTAGCGGCAGGCTTAAAATCAAAAGGCGTAAACCTTAAGCACGACACATGGTTCGATACACTGACTGTTGTTGCAGATAACAAAGACGAAATCGTTGCACGTGCAGTAGCAAACGGCGTTAACTTTGCGTCTAACCGTGCAGGTGAATACTCAATTTCTGTATCAGAAACAACAACCCGTGCAGACGTAGCTGAGCTATTCGACATCATCTTAGGTGAAGGCCACGGTCTGAGCGTTGATGCACTTGCAAACGAAATCGAAGTAAATGGCAGCAACTCAATTCCTGCAAGCCTAGTACGCGATGACGAAATTTTAACGCACCCTAACTTCAACTCGTACCACAGCGAGACTGAAATGTTGCGTTACATCAAGCGCCTAGAGAACAAAGACTTAGCGCTTAACCACTCAATGATCTCATTAGGTTCATGTACAATGAAACTTAATGCGACAGCTGAGATGATCCCAATCACTTGGCCTGAGTTTGCAAACTTACACCCATTCTGCCCACTTGATCAGGCAGCGGGTTACCAAATCATGATGACTGAGTTACATGATTGGTTAGTAAACATCACAGGTTACGATGCAGTTTCACTACAACCTAACTCAGGTGCACAAGGTGAATACGCAGGCTTAATCGCGATTCGTAAATACCACGAGTCACGCGGTGAAGGTCACCGTAACGTATGTTTGATCCCAAGTTCAGCGCACGGTACAAACCCAGCGTCTGCACAAATGGCAAGCATGAAAATCGTGGTTGTTGACTGTGATAAAAACGGTAACGTTGATATGGCAGACCTTAAAGCGAAAGCCGAAGAGGTATCTGAAAACCTATCTTGTATCATGATCACGTACCCATCTACACACGGTGTTTACGAAGAAACAATTCGTGAAATCTGTGACATCGTGCACCAGCACGGCGGTCAAGTGTACATGGACGGCGCAAACATGAATGCGCAAGTTGGTGTTACAAGCCCAGGTTCAATCGGTTCTGACGTATCGCACCTTAACCTACACAAAACATTCTGTATTCCACACGGTGGTGGTGGTCCAGGTGTTGGCCCAATCGGTGTTAAATCTCACCTAGCGCCATTTATGCCTAACCACAGCGTAATTAATGTTGCTGGCACAAACATCGGTAACGGTGCGGTTTCTGCTGCCCCTTACGGCTCAGCAGCTATTTTACCAATCTCGTGGGCATACATTGCCATGATGGGCTCTGAAGGCTTAAAACAAGCAACAGAAATGGCTATCGTGAACGCTAACTACTTATCTGAGAAGCTAAGCGAGCACTACCCAATTTTATACCGTGGCCGTAACAACCGCGTTGCGCACGAGTGTATTGTTGACCTACGCCCAATCAAAGAGCAAACAGGCGTAACAGAAATGGACGTAGCTAAACGCCTACAAGACTATGGTTTCCATTCACCAACTATGTCATTCCCAGTAGCTGGCACACTAATGATTGAGCCAACTGAGTCTGAGTCTAAAGTTGAGATCGACCGTTTCATCGAAGCAATGGTGTCAATCAAGTCAGAAATCGACCGTATCGCATCTGGCGAATGGTCAATTGAAAACAACCCGCTAGTGTTTGCACCGCACACACAAGCAGACGTACTAGGCAATGAGTGGGATCGTGCATACGACCGTTTCTACGCAGCATTCCCAGTACCAAGCGTAGCAAAAGACAAATTCTGGCCTACAGTAACACGTATCGATGACGTATACGGCGACCGTAACCTAGTTTGTTCATGCCCAGCGGTTGAGACATACCGTGACTAAGGTTTGATTAAATTCAAATGCCAAAAAGCCGTTGCAGCAATGTAACGGCTTTTTTGTGTTTTGGAGAAAGTTAGCGAGGGTAAAGTTAGCGAGAGTAAAGGGGAAGGGAGCTATCAGCTTTCAGCCGTCAGCTATCAGATTAAGAAATAAGTTAGCGAGTTGCTAGGGGAAAGAGTAAAGGAGCTATCAGCTTGTAGGTTGGGTAGAGCGGAGCGAAACCCAACAAGTTAGCGAGTTGCTAGGGTAAAGTTACGAGGAACGAGTTTCGAGGGAAAAGAGAAAAGGAGCTTAAGCTATAAGTTAGATTGTGCCTATACATCGCAAAGGCTAAACACATTGCTGTCGGCGTGAAATTTAATTCGCGCGAGCAAGTAAGAGTGATGTTCATAAGCAAGACTTGACCCATTTCTTGCTTGTTGTTTTCGGTATTATGGTTTTAATTAACTGAGACACGGTCATTCGTAGTTTCTGAAACTAATCAAGGTTTACAGCCATGTTTGTTAAATCCAAATAATAATTTGGATCATCTTTTATCTGCATCAAAAGCATATAGAATTTAAGTGCTTCACTTGCTAAGTCTCTTGGGTTTCTCTCTGTTACTAATTGAGTTAATTTTGTCACTTGTGAGTCAAACTTACCTAATTTAAAAGAAGATCTAAATAACGTATATAAGGTTGTCATGGTTTCACCAAGCCTTTTGCCATTATTATGACTTGATTCAAAATGAAATATATTCTGATTTACATGGTTATACTCACGTCGGATTAGGGAAATATCAATATAAAAATCCAAGCGAACATCGAGAAACTCCTTTGCAAAAACAGGATATTTTTCTCTAAAAGTCCTAACCCCTTCACTTTCAATAATCAAAGCGAAGAAGTCTTCAAATAACTTTAAACTTTTTTCTTGTAATGCAAAGAGCAGAACCATCACAGCCGCATTAATACAAGTACATTTATCTAGACTCAAAAAAGCTGACTGAATTCGGTCAAAAACTTTAATAGCTTGCCTTGGTGTCAACTGCACAGCTTCAAATATCTGAACACAGAAACTTAAAAAATTAGTCCCCTCAAAAAAGAAAAATGGAAACAAAATTATCTGCTCACTTTTTAACCAAGCCTCATTAATTAATTCTACATTGCAATGATTCTCTATGAGCTCTCTACTTAATTCAGTTTTTAGGTAATACCTATTATCAAAAAAGCGGCTTAGATATTCCTCTGCGCTAAACTCAGAGCCGTAAACAGCCTTAACAGTATGTGCGAGTTGTGAAGTATTAGTTGCAACAATAAATGCCAAACCAGGTATATCAAATACATGCTTAATTGCTTCCAGCATTTCTACAGCATAGGTAGGCTTACAACGATCTAACTCATCAATAAAAATAAATGCAGGGTAACTATTTGATATAGTCTTCATTCCTTTCACTGGTTGTTCTACAACATACTCGACCCAGTTTTGAATCGCTAACTTTAATGTTTTGATGCTTTCTTTACTATCAGTGACTTCTTTACAAAACACTTCAAGTACCTTTTCACCTGCTTTTGAAAAGTCAATGTCCTTATTAGTTCGAGAAAGTGTTTCATCTTCAGATTCGGATGAATCAAATATATTGAAGTCAAACCCTAAGTACCTTTTCATTAAAGCACTACCAATTCTTGGCGCAGCAGCCTTAACAACTTCGTTGAACTTTTTTTGAGTTTCAGCGGGGTCAATTTTGTCTGTTTGTAACTTTAACTGCTCAATAATTTCACTCAAAACAGTCATAAGTGGGGATTCAAGGTAATCTATTGCCCATGCATCAATAAATACAACTGGGTGATGCCTTTTTAAATCTTCGCTCCAGCGTTTCAAAAAATAAGTTTTACCAGCTCCCCATTCAGCATCTAGATTTATTACATAGTTTGATAACTTATTTTTTTCTGTTCCTCCCTTAGCCTTAATAAATGAAGTTAAATAGCTGGCATACTTAGCTCTATTCAAATTATCAGCAGAAAGCTGTGGCTCTTCATTTGGTAAACTCCAATCAAATTCCATTTCGCACCTTTTAGTTTAATTATTTTACAGTAATAATAGTTATTCGAACTTCATAACCACAATATATAAAAGGACTTAAAATGTCATCTTTGGCAGACTATACGAGCTCATTAAAGACTTCTGTTTCAGATAAAATAACCCATCCACTACTAGGTAGTTTTATTGTTTCATGGTTCTTTTTTAACTGGGAGGGAGTGTACTTTCTATCTTTTTCTAATCTTGATACAGCATATAAGTTAAAAGCAGTTTCTGAAAATTATTCAAACATATGCATAAATTTGATCTACCCTCTTATCATATCCTTTTTTGTTGCTTTCCTTTTACCATGGGCTACAGCAATTTTTATACGTTCGGCTTCAAGAGCTAAAGAGTTTGAAATTAATTCTTTAGCTCTTTTCTATAGAAAGCACAGGTTATCACTCAATGAGTCTAATGCTCTTCGTGACTTTTATAAAAATGAAAAAACAGAATTAGAATTAAGGTTAAGTGAGTCAAATGAAAACCAACGTAAACTCGAACTAAGGTTTGAAGAGCAGTTCAAAAAGAAAAAAGAAAAATTTGAGAGTTTATATAAACTAATCGCGTTCTCTAATGTACCACCTACTTTAATTGATAAACATTTAACTAACCAAGAGAAGGAATATTTAGAAATACTAGAAATGCTGCTCGCTGGGGGCAAAGAAGTAATAAGTTTTTCAACGTTATCAAGTGCTCTTAAAAGCAAATTTACCTATAATTTAGAAGAAAATCTCAATAGCTTACATGAACTTGAATATCTTACGTTTGTTGATTCAGGCCAGCAATTGAAGGAAGTTGAAAATTTCAGTATTACTTCTGAAGGTATTGAGTTTATCTGCAATACTAAATCGATGGCCCTTGCTGAGTCGATTTAAATAGTAAGGAATTATATTCTAAAAGTTTAAGCATCAGTGCTATTTTGTTTTCAAAGCTAAGAATAGAAAACATTGGGTTAGGTCTTTCAGTTTCCTTAACGCTTTACCAACCCACAACCAACACTATGCTGTTAGCACCTAGCACCTAGCACCTAGCACCTAGCACCTAGCACCTAGCACCTAGCACC
>NZ_PNCP01000110.1:0-1725 GCF_005886115.1 Pseudoalteromonas sp. S4492 | reverse complement strand
TTATGGAGTCAGATCAGTCAGATTGAAGTTCCAAAAGTTAGCTAGTTGCTAGGGGAAAGAGTAAAGTTAATGAGTTAGAAAGAGTAAAGGGGAAAGTTTGCGAGATACGAGACGTAGGAGGCGTTTTAACGCCGAACAAACATGGAGATATCAGATATCAGTCGTTAGAAGTCAGATTTTAAAAACAACGGTTTGACACAAGTGGTAGGCAGTCTAGTGTTGCTAACTTGCTAACTTGCTAACTTGCTAACTTGCTAACTTGCTAACTTGCTAACTTGCTAACTTGCTCTGCTTCCAATCTCACCTAAAACGCTGTAAGTTGCTTGTTACTAAGAATAAAACACACAAAGCATATGCAATCAGCAGTATCAAATTGGCAATCTAAATTAAATGCATTAGGGCCGGGAATTTTAATGGCCACAGCCGCCATAGGTGGTTCACATTTAGTGGCGTCAACACAAGCCGGGTCGTTATTCGGCTGGCAGCTATTTTGGCTGATCATAGTAGTAAACGTATTGAAGTATCCATTCTTTCGATTCGGTATGGAGTACACCCTTGCGACCAAACAAAGTTTAGTTGAGGGCTACAAGCAAAAAGGGCCGGGGTATTTCTATAGTTTTATTGCGCTCAATATTGTCGCCGCGGTAGTAAATACTGCGGGGGTTTTATTATTAACGGCCAGCCTGCTGCACTACGCATTGCCTATCACAATTTCTGTAACCTTATTATGTTGGCTGATTTTGGCTGTGTGTTTGCTCATTTTATTATTAGGGCACTTTAAGGCGCTCGATAATGTTTCAAAGCTCATTATGGGGCTGCTAACGGTTACCACTTTAGCTGCGCTTGTTGTTGCTATTAATAATGGCCCGATGGCGCCTGTTGACTATGTGGGCCCGTCGCCGTATGAACTTGCTATGCTTGGCTTTATGGTCGCGCTCATGGGCTGGATGCCTGCGCCTATCGAAATATCAGCAATTAGCTCACTGTGGCTAAAAGAAAAGCAGCATCAACAAGTCGTGACAAAGCAACAAGGCTTGTTTGATTTTAATTTGGGCTACTGGCTTACCGCAGCACTTGCGTTAGTGTTTTTTTCATTAGGAGTGTTAGTGCAATATGGCCAAGCACAAGCAGTGCAATTAGGTGGCGTTGCCTTTGCAAAGCAATTAATTGATATGTATGCTCTTACCATGGGCGAGTGGGCAAGGCCACTGGTTTCAGGAATCGCTTTTTTATGTATGTTTGGCACCACGCTAACAGTGCTTGATGGCTACGCCAGAACATTAAATGAGTCACATAAACTGCTACCGATTAAACAATCTAAACACAGTTTAAATATGTGGTTATTACTACAAGCATTTGCTGGCATGGCAGTGATTTTATTCTTTAAATCAGCCCTTGGCCCAATGCTTACTTTTGCTATGACCCTCGCTTTTGTAACCACTCCTGTATTTGCGTGGCTGAACTTTAGTTTAGTGCGCTCAGAACCCAGCATTCATCACTCACCTTTATTACGCACCCTAAGCTGGCTAGGATTGGTTTATTTAGTGGGCTTTGCGCTAGTGTTTTTGGTTTGGAAACTCGCTTAGTTAGCGAGTTACAAGGGGAAAGAGTAAAGTTAGAGCTGTCAGATTGACAGTTAGCGAGTTACTAGGGGAAAGAGTAAAGTTGTCGAGCTGCTTGACTTAGATACTAGGTATTTTAGAGTTTCTAACTTTCTAACTTTCT
>NZ_PNCP01000011.1:0-131135 GCF_005886115.1 Pseudoalteromonas sp. S4492 | reverse complement strand
ATGGCAAAAGAAAAGTTTGAACGCGTAAAACCGCACGTAAACGTTGGTACAATCGGCCACGTTGACCACGGTAAAACAACTCTAACAGCAGCAATCACAAACGTACTTGCGAAAGCATACGGTGGTCAAGCTAAAGACTTCGCATCAATCGATAACGCTCCAGAAGAGCGTGAGCGTGGTATCACAATCTCAACTTCACACGTTGAGTACGATACTCCAACTCGTCACTACGCACACGTAGACTGTCCAGGACACGCCGATTATGTTAAAAACATGATCACTGGTGCTGCTCAAATGGACGGCGCAATCCTAGTAGTTGCTGCGACTGACGGTCCTATGCCACAAACTCGTGAGCACATCCTACTTTCTCGTCAGGTTGGCGTACCTTACATCATCGTATTCATGAACAAATGTGACATGGTTGATGACGAAGAGCTACTTGAGCTAGTAGAAATGGAAGTTCGTGAACTTCTTTCTGAGTACGATTTCCCAGGTGACGACTTACCTCTAATCCAAGGTTCTGCTCTTAAAGCACTAGAAGGCGAAGAGCAATGGGAAGCGAAAATCATTGAACTAGCAGAAGCGCTAGATTCATACATCCCAGAGCCAGAGCGTGACATCGATAAGCCATTCATCATGCCTATCGAAGACGTATTCTCAATCCAAGGTCGTGGTACAGTTGTAACTGGCCGTGTTGAAGCTGGTATCATCAACGTGAATGACGAAGTTGAAATCGTAGGTATCAAAGAAACTACGAAGACAACTTGTACAGGTGTTGAGATGTTCCGTAAGCTTCTAGACGAAGGTCGTGCGGGTGAGAACATCGGTGCACTACTACGTGGTACTAAGCGTGAAGACGTTGAACGTGGTCAAGTACTTTGTAAGCCTGGTTCAATCAAGCCACACACTAAATTCACTTCAGAAGTATACGTACTTTCTAAAGATGAAGGTGGTCGTCACACTCCTTTCTTCAAAGGTTACCGTCCACAGTTCTACTTCCGTACAACTGACGTAACAGGTGACGTACAGTTACCAGAAGGCGTAGAAATGGTAATGCCTGGTGACAACATCAAGATGACTGTAGAGTTAATCTGCCCAATCGCGATGGACGAAGGTTTACGCTTCGCTATCCGTGAAGGTGGCCGTACAGTTGGTGCTGGTGTTGTTGCAACTATCGTTGAGTAATATCAACAGATAGAGCTTCACAGCTTATAAAAAGGTCGCCTAGGCGGCCTTTTTTAATGCCTGTAGAAAAGCTATCAGCTGTCAGACGTCAGACGTCAGATTAGATCGAGAGGGTTGTTTTTTAAACAGAGTTTCTTTGAATTCTGTTGTCATTGGTTAAATTTTTACAATTTGCCACTTTTTCATTTTCCTAACGCTTTATCTAGTTCTTCTCTTGAGTGAGAGCTTTTGAGGTTTCCTGCCATGATTTCGTAAACTTTTGCATTACTGTTGTTGCCGGCTTTTGTAGCTCAGAAAATTGGCTAACCAGGTCTGTGCTAGGAAAATTGCGAATATAATCAATATGATTGGTTTGTAGTAACTTTTGTAAATGCACTTTATAATGGGAATTTAACTCAAAACTATATAGGGAAGTAATGATCAAGGGTATTTTACTAGGGGCAGTGAGCTTATTGCCTAGCTTAAGTCATGCGGCAATCGTTGGTGAATTTTTAATCGGAAAAACAAAGAATAAATATCATACATATCAAGATTATGACTTAGGGGATAGTTACTCCTCTTCTCTTGATTCAGACTCTTTTGGTTTTAGATTGGGTTATGAATTTAGTGAGTATTTATCAATAGAAGTTGCGAAGCATGAGCATGGAGAGTCAGTCAATGAGTATACAGTGACTATCCCTGCTCAATTCCCAGGTGATTATGAAACCTCTTGGGATGTAAGAGTTCCAATAGAGGTTGAGTCAATTAGGCTTGGTGCAAAAGGAAAGTTTGAGGTTTATCAAGATTTCTTTATTAATGCTAGAGTAGGGATTGCTCATTGGGAGTACAAAGATGCTAACCCTGCTCACCTTGTACCAACGGAAAATATTAATGAGAAAGAGAGTGGTAATGATATTTATGGGGCTTTAGGCTTCGACTATCAATTTACAGATCACTTTTTCTTGGGTTTTGAATACTCAGTGTTAGGTATTAAAGAATCTAAAGAATACGACTACAGTGGGGTTGTTAAGTATAAACATGACATTCAGGATCTTTCTATTGTACTTGGCTGGAGATTTTAAGCTGTGTAGGAAAGTTTAGCTAAGTACAAACATCTAAAGCGGAGTTTATATATTTGCCTTTGAATATAGCGCTATATTATTGGGTTTAACACAAGGTATTAGCTCAAAATTATTTACTCTATTGACTAGTATCGCTTGCTGTTGCTTTTCAAGTTTTAATTCTGCGCTAAGTAGCTCTTTGCGAATGGTGGGGTAGTCTGAAATCTCGGTTTGAATGGTTTTAAGGTAGGTGCGTGTGGCTCGTAGGGGCTGTAAAGCCTGTTGATCAAATTCGGCAATGCACGACTCAAGCTCACTCAGTTGAGAGGGGGTTACAGCCAGCTCTAAAGAATCAAGATAATAAAGCAGCAGGCAAAGGTTCACATTTTTGCCTTGCTGGTCTTGATAGCCTAGTAGCTTGGTTTGCATGCCGTCTTTGCTGTAAAGCTGACATGCAAACTGCCAAAACTGTTCGCTGTTAAGCGGTTTCATCGGCAAAGGCCTGCTCTTTTTCTTCAAGCTCTTCAAGTGCCATAAGCAGCTCTTCTTCAACGTTATTAAGCTTTGGGGTTAAGCTTGCTTGCTTAGTGAGTAGCTCTGTCAGTTTTGCTTTATTCTCATCACTGTATAAATCATTGTCGGCAAGTGCGTTTTCGATTTCTCCAAGCTCTGTAGAGTACTTATCAAGTTGCTTTTCCAGCTTTTCGATTTGCTTTTTCAATGGTTGCACTGACTTTCTGAACTCAGCTTCTAAGCGCTTTTGCTCTTTGCGGTTAACGCTTGAATGTGCTTTAGGTGCATTGTCTTCAGGGCTTTTAGCGGCTTCTTTATTGGCATTCAGTAGCCATTGGTAATAGGCATCAAGGTCATAACCAAACTGTGTTACTTCGCCGTTATCAACGAGGTAATACTCATCAGCGGTGTTTTTAAGCATGTGACGGTCGTGCGATACGGTCACCATAGCGCCTTCGAAGCCTTGTAGCGCCATCACTAAGGCATGACGCATTTCTAAATCTAGGTGGTTGGTTGGCTCATCCAGTAACAGTAGGTTTGGCTTTTGATATACCAGCATTGCTAGTACTAAACGGGCTTTTTCACCGCCAGAAAATGGCGCAACTGGTTCAAGTGCTTTATCGCCAAAGAATGCAAAGCCGCCTAAAAAGTCACGCAATGATTGCTCAGGAGCTTGTGGATTTAAACGTTGTAAATGGGTCACTGCACTGGCTTTTAAATCAAGTGACTCAAGCTGATGCTGCGCAAAGTAACCAATATTTAAGCCCTGATGCTGAAATACTTCACCTGCTTGAGGTTGCAAATCGCCAGCTAATAATTTAATCAGTGTTGATTTACCCGCACCATTTCGGCCAAGCAGCGCAATACGGCTACCCGGCACAAGGTTTAGCTTAATGCTGTGTAAAATGGTGGTGTCGCCATAGCCTGCTTTGGCTTGGTCGAGGGTCATTAGCGGGTTTGGTAGCGCTGTTGGCTCGGCAAACTCAAAATCAAAAGGTGAGTCAACATGGGCTGGGGCTAACTTTTCCATCCGCTCTAGGGCTTTTACGCGGCTTTGTGCTTGCTTAGCCTTACTAGCTTTTGCTTTAAAGCGCGTAATGAACTTTTCTAGGTGAGCAATTTGTTCTTGTTGCTTTTCGAACATCGCTTGTTGTTGTAATAATCGCTCTGCTTTTTGGCGTTCGAATTGTGAGTAATTGCCTTTATAAACATTTATTTTTTGTGCGTCTATGTGCCAAATTTGGTCAACTACGGCATCTAAGAACTCTCGGTCATGGGAGATAAGCACTAGAGTGCCTGTGTAGGCTCGTAAAAAACGTTCTAACCAGTAAACCGCATCGAGATCTAAGTGGTTGGTTGGCTCATCCAGCAGTAATAAATCGGCATCACGAATAAGTGCTTGTGCTAAGTTTAAGCGCATACGCCAACCACCAGAAAAGGCACTCACTGGGTTGTCTATTTGCTCATTACTAAAACCTAAACCGTGTAATAGCTCACCAGCTTTTGCTTCAATGCTATAACCTTGAATATGTTCTAGGCCAATATGTGCTTTTGCCTGCGCATCGCCGTCGTTATTTTGCTCAGCTTCGCGAAGTGCAATTCTTAGCGCGTAATATTCAGGATGACCTTGTAATACATAATCGAGGGCACTGATTTCGAGCGCAGGTGTTTCTTGCTTTACAGAGGCAATTGACCAGTCTTTAGGAATTTGGCATTCGCCGGCATCGAGTTGCAATTCAGACTTTAGTAGCGCGAACAGCGTTGATTTACCACAGCCATTAGCGCCCACAAGGCCGACTTTATGCTCTGGGAATAAGGTGGCAGAAGCCCCTTTTAGTAAGGCGTTACCACCACGTAGAAGTTCGATGTCTGAAATTTGGATCATGAATGTTTACTTGCACAGCACTGATTAAATTGCCGCTATCATAACACGGATCACATTAGCCTTCGCAATCGTATCAAACAGAGAATTATTAGGCTAAAATAGCCGCCTACATGCCACGGGAGATCATCTATGAGACAAAGAAAACGCTTTATTGCTGGCGCATCGTGCCCTGAATGTAAGGCCATGGATACCATGATGCTTTATAAAGAACATGATGTGGAAAAAGTGGAGTGCGTACAGTGTGGTCACAAAATGACGCAACCAGAGCAGGCAGTTCAGGCCTCAACGCGTCAATTCGAACAAGTGATTGGTGTGTTCAAGCCGGGCGATTAATACCCGGCTCTATTCACCTGATTAATAATGAGGTGGAGGCGGCTCTTGAAGCTGTGACATTAAAGAAGGCTGCTGCGCTTCTTTAATCTTTTCTGCAAGTAACTCAGTCTGGCGTTTCATTTTTGCCAGCTGCTGTTGGTGCGCTTTAAGCTCATCATTCAATATTTCAATTGTTTCATCTTGAAAAGCGACTTTTGCTTCAAGTTCCATTAAACGATGTTCAATTGTATTCATTTGATTCTCTTAGATTAAAACTTTCAGCGAATCCGCTGGAGCTTTCGGTTAATAACGCTTGGTTGTTATCAGTAAACGCAACATCTAACACCACGGCTGATTTCGGGCGGCTTCCTTCTCGAGGAATCACTTGCCACGTATGTAACTTTTTACCTGACTCTAGCTGCCATAAATCGACCAATCGATTGGGTGAACCTGTTGCAAGTAAAGTGCCCTCATCATTAAAACGGACGGCGGTAAAAATTTTCTGACGCGCAATATACGCCAGTTTGCTAACAAGATCACCTGTAGTCAGTTGCCATACATTTGCTTGCTTCATACTGTCTGCGGTAAATGCGTATCGACCTTGTGGATCAAGGGCAACTTGAGTAACGCGACTTGGGTGGTTAAAGCGATGGATCACTTGCCCTGTGCGAGTGTCCCAAAAGTAAGCTACATAGTCATTTGAGCCGCTTATGGCGTAGTGGCCGT
This sequence comes from Pseudoalteromonas sp. S4492, assembly GCF_005886115.1. NCBI lineage: Bacteria > Pseudomonadati > Pseudomonadota > Gammaproteobacteria > Alteromonadales > Pseudoalteromonadaceae > Pseudoalteromonas > Pseudoalteromonas sp. S4492. Next base: position 125,474 of record NZ_PNCP01000011.1, on the reverse strand, counting down.
TAGGTGAAAGGTCAACAACATTGACTTTTTCTTGGTGGCCAAGGAACTCTATACGTCTGCCACTCTCTAAGTCGAGGTAAACGACTACACCGTCGGCGCGGCCATATAACACACTGCGCCCTTGGTTACTTATCGCGATATCTCGAATTGTTGAGGCGTGTATTTTGTAATAACCCGTGTTGTTGCCCGTGGCAATGTCCCACACTGCAAAGGTGGACTTTTCAGCGGTAACTGCATGGCTATTGTCGTAAGAGATAGCAACAGTATGAACCAAGCTATCTTGATTTTGTTGTTGAAACCATTGGTATTTTAGCACCTGTTGTTGATTATCCCACAGTGCGACCCCATGGTGTATTGATGAGATTAAGCTGTATTTGCCATCGTGCGACAGCGCACTGGCGAAGGCACCTTTAGCCGCATGCTCATAGCGTGCAGTTGATTGCTCATGTTGCTCAGAGCACGCTACAACTAAGCAAAGGCTGAGCAGATACAAAAAAGTACGAAATATCGACATATTACGAGTATTTCCCCTTAACTCTTAGTGATTGAGAGGTTAGACTAGGTCTCGTTGAAGGCCTAGGTTGTTAGTCTAATCGCTGATCATGCATAAGCATGACATTAGTTATTAGACAAGCAGCCTACCATGTAGGTCGTTAATCTTTAACTAGTAATAATACAATAATTGACAACTGCAAAGTGTGTCGGAGATATAAAATGAGAAAGACGATTAAATTGTCATTGATTGCAGCGTCAGTTTTAGCGCTTACAGCTTGTAATCAGGAAGCAAAAAAAGAACAGCAAGTTGAAGTTAAACTAGAGACTGAAGCTCAGCAACAAGCATACGGTATTGGTGCGTCTGTTGGTAACTTCTTAAACCAAGACCTTGCTGATAAAAAAGCGTTAGGTGTTGAACTAGACGAAGCGCTTCTTAAGCGTGGTTTTGAAGACGCGCTAGCAGGTAACGCTAAACTTGATGACGAAAAAATTCGTGAAGTGTTAACGGCGCTTGACCAAAGCATTCGCACTAAACAACAAGAAAAAGCGAAAGTAGAAGCTGAGAAGAGCAAAGCTGAAGGCGAAAAATTCCTAGCTGAAAACGCGAAGAAAGAAGGCGTGACAGTAACTGAATCTGGCCTACAGTACGAAGTGATCACTGAAGGTGAAGGCGAAAAGCCAGTAGCAACTGACGTTGTTAAAGTACACTACAAAGGCACTTTATTAGACGGTACTGAGTTCGATAGCTCTTACTCACGTAACGAACCAACTACGTTCCCACTTAATCGTGTGATCCCAGGTTGGACTGAAGGTTTACAATTAATGCCAGTTGGCTCTAAGTACAAGTTCACTATTCCATCTGAACTTGCATATGGCGAGCGTGATCTTGGTAAGATCCCAGCTAACTCAACGCTTGTTTTCGAAGTAGAATTACTTGAAATCCAAAGCGATGACAAAGCTGTACCAGCTGAGTAATATTATACTCAATAAAAAAGGGCCGATTGGCCCTTTTTTTACGCATTAAGTTTATTAACTAAATGCCGTTTCTTTCATTTTTAATGTGCCACTATCAGCATCAAGCTCAACCACAGTGCCAACAGGCAAGATAAATTGGCGCTTAATATGGCCAATCATAGCTCCACGATAAGCAGGAATTTCCAGCGGTTTTATATAATCTGCAAAAATATCGTCAAGGGTTAAAGAGCCATAACCACGGCCAGGCTTACAGTCATTACAATCGCCAAACACAAAGCCCGCAATTTTATCAAGTGCGCCCATGAGTTTGAGTGTGCTCATCATTCTGTCAATTCGATACGGCGCTTCGTCGATATCTTCTAAAAATAAAATTGCGCCATTAAAGTCAGGTAAATAATTCGATCCTGCAAGGGCTGTCAGTACCGTTAAGTTACCGCCGATTAATCGTCCAGAGGCTTTACCTGATGTGATCGTTTGGGTCAGGTACTGAGTGTTAACAAGCTCATCATCGGCTTTTGGTAAGTTTTGGAAATGCATCAACTTACGCGCTTCGAACATGTTCTTAAATTGCGCGACATGAAACGGGTTCCAGTCACTCGATGCATTTGGGCCATGGAAGCTGATTAGCCCAGCTTGAGAGAGTAGTGCATTGTGTAGAGCGGTAATGTCCGAATAGCCCATCAGAGGTTTTGGGTTGTTACGGATCATTGCGTAGTCGAGCAAAGGTAAAATACGGGCAGCGCCTGAACCGCCACGTAAACACAAAATGGCATCAACCTCTTTGTCACTGAATAAACTGTTTAAATCGCCGGCTCGCATTACATCAGTGCCAGCTAAATGACCGCGTCTTGCTAAAATGTTTGGTGCAAGCTTAGCCTTGTAACCCAGCGCCTCTATAACGCCTTTTGCTAGTATGATATCAGCCTGTTCAGCAGTGGCAGCTGACGGGCTACACACACCAATTGTGCCGCCTTTTTCCAGCGCTTTTGGCTTAATTAATGTTTGGGTACTGCTATTCTGAGCAGCCATTAAAGGAGCTGATGTTATACTTGCGCCAGCAGCAAGGATTGAAAGTGACTTTAAAAATGACCGTTTATTCATAGCGAGCCTCATGTTTTTATAGTATGAGTATCGCATTGAAGAAAATATTTCAAATATTTGTTACGAATGGAATAGATGATTCTTTTTAGGCAGGCAAAAAAGGTGTTTTTCAGCAGAGAGTGTTTCTCTGCTGTGCAACTAAGCTGTTAGCTGGTGTGATTAGAATAAAGGTTATCGATTAACTCATCTTCTAATTCAAAGCGTAATTCAAGCGCTTCACCTAATGTTGATAAATCTTTATCAAACTCATCAAGCAAGTCATCTTTGTCAACTTCTGCGTATTTGTCGTTAAAGTCGAGTGCTACATCTGTGGTTTCAGAAATGCGCGGGTATAAGGCATTAGCCAGCTTTTGGCTTTCAGGACCTTTTTCTTCACACGCTTTGGCAATGTCGTCGTAAATTTCGAAATGGCCAGCAGAAAGGTAATCCATCAGAATTTGGCAAAAGTTTTGAATTTGCAGTTGATCAGGAAGGGCGTGATCTTTCTTTTCGTACGGTGAAAAGCCTGCAATACGGCAGAACAACACAAGCAGCTCTTGACGTTCTGTGAGCCATTTGTCGATTACAGAGTGACTACCACCCCATTTTTGTTGAGCTTTTTCCAAACGCGTCAGCATATTTCATCTCCTCGCTGAGTAGGTTTTCCTTTGTATATATAAAAAGGAAATATGACACAAAGATCAACTAAATTCTTAGTGTCTAATTGCAACAGATTGTAAAAGTCATTCTAAAGACATATTTTTCAGCGCTGAATAGGCCAAAAAATAACCTTGTTTTTAGAGTGGACTTTTTTTTGCTCTCATTGCAGTGTATGGGAATTGATTCAAAACTACTAGTATTAATTTTGCAATTTTTATCTAAGCGGAGGAGTTGTAATTTGCTGATTTAGAAAAGAAAAAACCACCAAAATTGGTGGTTTAATTCTTTTTCTAAGACTTGTTAAAACAAGCGTTCTTATTATTATGGGAAGATTGTTGTTCTTATTGTTATAAGATTTTTATTATTGTTTTTGTTAACGCGGGATAAGTTATACCAAGCTTTTTTGTATGTTGCAAATTTATTAATAGAAAGTTTTAAATTTATTTTGTTTTCGCTCAAAAAACACACTATAGGCTTAGGTTGGCTTAAAAAACATGATCTATATCTAGCCTTGATTATCTATCCATAGTGAGACGCGCAATATGGTGATACAATCTGCTCAATTTCATTCAGTTCTAGGATTCTATACGCATGAGCGAATTAAAAAACGATCGTTATTTACGTGCACTACAAAAGCAACCTGTTGATGTCACACCGGTATGGATGATGCGCCAAGCTGGCCGTTATTTACCTGAATACCGTGCTACACGTGCCCAAGCAGGCGACTTTATGAGTTTATGTAAAAACGCTGAACTTGCTTGTGAAGTAACGTTACAGCCATTACGTCGTTATCCGCTTGATGCTGCAATTCTATTCAGTGATATTTTAACTATTCCTGATGCTATGGGCTTAGGTCTTTACTTTGAAACAGGTGAGGGCCCGAAATTCGAACGTCCGATTTCTTCATTAGCAGATGTTAAAAAAATCCCAAAAATCGATCCAACTGATGAGCTTGGTTATGTAATGAATGCGGTAAGTACGATTCGCCGCGAATTAAAAGGTGAAGTACCGCTAATTGGTTTCTCTGGTTCACCTTGGACACTTGCTACTTACATGGTTGAAGGTGGTAGCAGCAAAACATTCGGTAAAATCAAGAAAATGGCCTTTGCAGAACCACAAACACTGCACCTATTACTTGATAAGTTAGCGGACTCAGTAATCGACTATTTAAACGCGCAAGTTAAAGCGGGCGCGCAATCGTTAATGGTATTTGACTCATGGGGCGGTGTATTAAGCCCACGTGATTACAATGAGTTTTCATTACAATACATGCACAAGATTGTTGATGGCTTAATTCGCGAACATGATGGCCGTAAAGTACCAGTGACGTTATTTACTAAAAATGGTGGTCAGTGGATTGAAGCAATTGCAGCAACAGGCTGTGATGCAGTAGGTCTAGACTGGACTATTAACATCGGTGATGCAAAGCGTCGTGTTGGCGATAAAGTCGCGCTGCAAGGTAACATGGACCCAGCAATGCTGCATGGTACGCCTGAGCGCATTCGCCAAGAAGTTGCCACTATCCTAGAAGACTTTGGTACAGGTTCTGGCCATGTGTTCAACCTAGGTCACGGTATTACACCAGATGTAGACCCAGAAAATGCAGGTGTATTTATCAACGCCGTTCATGAATTCAGTGGTAAATACCACAAATAAGCAAAAGCTAGTCATAAAAAAGCCCGCATTAAGCGGGCTTTTTTATTTACTTAAACAAACGATTTAAACCATTTAATGCGGCTACGCGATAGGCTTCAGCCATAGTCGGGTAGTTGAACGTGGTATTTACAAAGTAATCAATGTTATTACCGCCGTTCTTTTGTTCCATAATAGCTTGACCGATGTGAACGATTTCAGAGGCACGCTCACCGAAGCAGTGCACACCCAGTACTTCTTTGGTATCAACATGGAATAAAATCTTTAAGCTACCCACCTCAGTGCCTGCAATTTGCGCACGCGCTAAATGCTTAAATTGAGCACGGCCTACCTCGTAAGGGACTTTTGCAGCAGTTAACTCTTGCTCGGTTTTACCCACTGAGCTCATTTCAGGGATTGTATAAATACCTGCTGGGATATCAATGATCAGCTTCTCATCGCAATTACCACATGCAATCGCATCGGCTGCAATACGGCCTTGGTCAAATGCTGCACTGGCAAGGCTTGGGTAACCAATGACATCACCCACAGCATAAATGTTGTCGACTTCTGTTTGGTAAGTTTCGTTCACCTTAAGCTGACCACGACCATCCGCTTTTAGGCCAACAGCTTCAAGGTTTAATGTGTCTGTGTTACCCGTACGGCCATTGGCAAATAAAATACAGTCAGCTTTTACGCGCTTACCTGATTTTAAGTGCATTACCACACAATCATCGCGAGTTTCTACGCGATCAAACTCTTCATTATGACGAATAACAATGCCGCTATTCCAAAAGTGATAGCTCAGAGCATCTGAAATTTCTGCATCCATAAAGGCAAGTAGGCGGTCACGGGTATTCACTAGGTCAACCTTGGCGCCTAAACCTTTAAAAATAGAGGCATACTCACAACCAATTACACCAGCACCATAAATGAGCACACGATGAGGGTCATCTTCAAGGCCTAAAATGGTATCGCTGTCGTAAATACGTGGATGTTTAAAGTCTACACCCGGTGGACGATAAGGGCGCGAGCCAGTAGCAATAACGATTGTTTGTGCAGTAAGCGTTTCAAATGAACCGTCTAGGTGCGTTACTTTAATGGTGTGTTTATCAATAAACTCAGCATCACCTTGATACATATGAATGCGGTTACGTTCATAAAAGCTGCTACGTAAATTAGATTGCTTTGAGATGACGTTACTTGCGTGGCGCAAAATATCTGGGAAAGTTAAGCGGTTAGGGCGCTCACTAATATTAAATAGCGGGTTTGCTTTATATTCAATATAACGACTTACAGAGTGACGTAATGCTTTTGACGGGATAGTACCCCAGTGCACACAACCGCCACCTACTGCTTCTTGACGCTCAATAACAGCGACTTTTTTGTTACTTTTAGATAGGTTCATGGCGGTACCTTCACCGCCAGGACCTGTACCTATGATGATCGCATCATATTGATAAGATGGAGTATCTTTTTGCTTTACTTGTTGTTTGGCCACAGCCGCTCCTATGTTAACTAAAAGAGGCTTTTAACAACCTCGCATTTAGTGCAAGCCAAGCCTGCTTTTGGTTTTCCCAAGCGGCTTCAAGCTCGTGATATTGTGTCATTAATGCTGATTTTTCACACTGTTTCATCATTTTATTACGTTTGATTTCTAACACGCGCCTTTGCAAGGCACAGAAGTGTTGCAGTTTTTTCAGCAGTAAATCGTACTCAGATTGTAATAATGTAAGCTTATCTTGCGCTAAAGGCAATTTTGCAAGGCGACCTTGGGTCTTACTCATCAAGGTTTCTGCTTTGGCTTTTTCGATTCGCTCAATCGGTGTGCGCTTTAATTTTGAAGCAAGACCGATTGCCGCTAAAGAGCGGATCATCCATTTAGTTGGATCATAGTGATACCACTTAATGCCATTGCGATAGTCGCTAGCAAAAATGTGGTGGAAGTTATGATAGCCTTCACCGTATGTGAATAGCGCTAAAAAGCCATTATCACGGGCAGTGTTTTTTTCTGTGTATGGACGTGAGCCCCAGATATGCGCCAGCGAGTTGATAAAAAAGGTAAAGTGCTGGCTCAATACTAAGCGCAGTAAACCAACCAATAATAACATGCCCCATACATCGCCAAGCATTAAACCAAGTAGTAAAGGAATACCAAAATTAGTCGCGACGACTAACTTCATATAGTGACGGTGTTGCCACATAACGACTTTGTTTTTTTGTAAGTCACGGCAGTTACTGTAGTTACCGTATTGCTCGCCTTGATAATCGCGCAGCATCCAACCGATGTGGCTATACCAAAAGCCATTAGTAGCGGCGTAAGGGTCTTTGATTGGATCATCAACTTGACCATGGTGAATACGGTGATCGCTACTCCAGTGCAAGGCGCTATTTTGTAATGCAAAAGCACCACCTAAGGCAAAAATCACTTCAATAACAGGATGCACATCATAGGCTTTGTGTGCCCACAAGCGGTGATAACCTGCAGTAATAGAAAGTCCGGCGTAGAACATACAGCCAACAAAGGCTATCCACTGTGTACTGGTGTATCCGTAGCTAAAGCCATACCAAGGAACAAGGGTGATCGCGGCCAAAAATGTAAGGCTAAAAAATAGCACATTGGTCCAAATAATCGGTGGTTTTTTCATCTGAATAAATCTCGGCGTACAGTTGTACGCTAAAATAGTGTTTCATTCTCTCCGCGTCAAGTATTAGACTGTCTCATTAACCGAAAAATCATTAAAAGTTCACGCTGGGAGTTTCCATGTCGGGTGTTAGAGCGCAACAGAAACAAAAAACACGACAAGCACTAATCGAAGCTGCATTCAATCAATTGAGTGCCGATCATAGTTTTTCTAATTTAAGTTTGCGTGAAGTTGCCCGTGAAGCAGGGATTGCCCCCACCTCTTTTTACCGCCACTTTAAAGACATGAATGAGCTCGGTTTGACCATGGTTGATGAAGCCGGTTTGACACTTCGCCAACTTATGCGCCAAGCGCGTCGCCGTATTGAGAGCGGCGGTAGTGTGATCACGACATCAATCGTGACCTTTATGGAGTTTATCGATAACTCGAGCAACCAATTTAGATTGTTATTGCGTGAGCGCTCAGGAACTTCAAAAGCATTTCGCGCTGCGGTTGCTCGTGAAATTAAACATTTCATTTTAGAGCTTGCGCATTACCTTGAAAGCGAAACTCCGTGCGACCCAACTCATGCATATATTCAAGCCGAAGCCATGGTGACTTTAGTATTTAACGCCGGTGCCGAAGCCCTCGATATTGAAGGGACACAACGTGAAGAACTGGTTGAACGCTTGATCTGGCAATTACGCTATATTGCTCGCGGTGCCACTTTGTATGGCCGTGATAGTAAAGGTAGTGTAGAAAAAACAGCCTAAAGCATGGTGGATTTTTGTTCCCATTTTGTGTATCGTTTTTTGTTTAAATCAGTAACTGAATTCTAAATAGTCAGTTACGCCACAAAATGAATAAATAGCGAGGACGCATATGCTCACCAAGGATCCGGTGAATGATACTCATGCCCATTTTTTAGAACAGAGTGAAGAAACAACGGTAAAAAACAGCCCAAGCTTTCGGGAGCTGAGCCGCAGTTTGTTATACTCGTTACCGAAACATGTGCAAAAGAAAATTCAAGATAACTTGTTTGGCGTATTAGACGCTCATCAGGTCTCACAATTTCGAGATGACAAACGCTGCCAGTTTTGGATTAACCAAAATGGTTGGAAGCGAGTTCCCTACAGTCAGTTTCGCCATGTCTATAGCCGAATTGCGCTATACCCAAAAAGCGCCACTATTTCAAAGAACCATAGCTCAGAGGCTGCTAGCAATGCAACATCAGCTGATTTAAGAGATCAACAAGCTAGGCTATTACAAAGCAATGGCTGTGAGGGACAACCCAACAGGATAGATCAACACATAACTTATACTCGTCGTGTTATCCGCCCAACAGCAACTCAGCAATTTCAACCTACGTTAGCTCTTTATAAGCCTGTTGCAAATAGTAAGGTAGAGTTAAAAGCATCTCACCAAGTTCGGCAAAATTTTACAACCCATGTGCTCCAAGCATCTGAAACGGTAGAAATGTTAGCTCAACAATATACAGGCTATAAAAATGCGAACCTTATTTATGATTACAATTTGGGGTTTAGTCGTGCTAAGCCCGCACCGGTAGGTACTGGATTGATAGTTCCCAATGGTTGGAAATTAAATATAGAAGGCTCCTGCAGTAATTGCCGCAGTATAGATATAGTTTGGCAAGGGCCTACAAATGGTCAAATTACATTGCAATTAGAAAAAAAGCGCCCAGATGAAATATCGTTTTGGCAGCATTATTTTGTTGTGAAGCCAGGTGTTTATGCTGTCACTGTGAGTGCGTCAGGTCTTGTGGAAACCACCTCTTTTACAGTGCTTCAACCAACACAAGAATATGAAATTGAATTGCTTGATCAAGCAGGTAACCCACAGGCAAACATGGGCTATAAAATTCGCTTGCGTAATGGGCATGTAGTCAGTGGAGTATTAGATAGTAAGGGTTATGCCCACGTATCAGGTCCTGACTTTGAAAATGCTAAAATAAGTTTTCATGAGTTAGATGACAAAGACTGGCAGGTGGCCAGCCCTTCCCGTAATGAATAAATTTATAAGGATATAATTTATGACCTTACAACATACTGTGTCGCAAGGCGAAACCTTGCTACGCATTGCTCGTCAATATGGGTTTAGAACCTCTAATGGTCTTTACTTGCATCCGCTTAATGCTGAGTTTCGTTCATTAAGGCCTGAACCTAACCAAATTTACCCCGGCGACGTAATTGCTATTCCAGCAAAAGTTGAAAAATTCATGCCACTGAAAACAGGTAGTAAAAACTCTTTTATGGTGCGTGATGAAAAAGAATTCTTTCGTTTAAAACTAGCTTACGAAAATGGCGAGCAAATTACGGGAAAGCGCATTGTACTGAATATCGCAGGGCAAACAATTGATACCGTCATAGCAGAAGATGGCTTAATTGAAGTAGAGCTCACCGAAAATGAAACGCTTACAGGGCAAGTAGATTTATATCTCAATGACGAAGACACCACACCAACAAAGAGTTTTGCTATTCAAGTTGGGCACTTAGACCCTATTGAAACCTTGTCAGGAGTGCAAGGGCGTTGCAATTTACTTGGGTTTGATTGTGGGAAGGTTGATGGAATTAATGGATCAAAAACACAAACAGGTGTTAAAGCTTTTCAGCTTGCACAGCAGTTGCAAGTTGATGGCATAGCAGGGCCTATTACTAAACGTCGTCTTGTTGACGTATACGGAGCATAAGTAATGAGCCAAGCAATGCCAATGGCAGTAAACCTTGTTAATACACTTGTTATTAATACCGGTGCGGGTGCAACAACAAAGCATATTATTGTAAAAGTACTGGGCGATGTTGATGTAGAAATACAGCTATTTTCACAAGGCAACAAGGTCGTAGTTGAAAAACAAGCAGCGCAGCACTACCGTTTTAATAACCTGTCGCAAGATACACCTTATACACTCAAAGCAATTGTTGCTGGTAAGGCCGAGTTTACTCTTGTTAATGAGCAGCAATTTGCAGACTATTTTAATTCAAACACGGTAAAGTCATTCAATATTGGTAGTAAGGGCGGCCCGCAACTACTTCAACATAAAATTTTACCGAAAGGCCATGTAGAACTCACCTTACTTGCCGAACCGCCTTGCTTTGGGGTGTTTTTTGATGGCACAGGTAATAACCGTTTTAACGACATACAAGACTCAACAGACAGCAAAGAGCCCACGAATGTTGTTAAGTTGTTTGAGTTATATCCATTTCAAACCTATAAATCTCGGTATTATGCCGAAGGGATAGGCACTAAAGCGAATAAAAAAGACTCAACACTAGATATGGGCTTGGCGTTTAGTTTTGATGAGCGCATAAAAAAATCTTTAATATCATTGAACCGTTTTATAAGGAACAGTAATTTTGAGCACATTAGCATCGCTTTAATTGATGTATTTGGCTTTAGCCGAGGTGCAGCCCAAGCCCGAGCGTTTGTTAATCAGGTCAATGCAATTTATCAACATAAGCCAAATTATTGGGGCGGCATTAAGCCTGTTATTCGTTTTGTGGGCTTATTTGATAGTGTTGCATCTATTGGCGGCGATGGCGATAACAACCACAGTGAGTTTTACGCCGATGACGAACTTGACTACCCCGTTAATTTAAATTTAGCGAGCAGCAGTGCCGGGTATGTGATGCACTTAGCTGCGTTTGATGAAAAGCGCGATAAATTCCCTCTTAGCTCATTACTCAATAGTAATAAGCAGCTATCAGAAAACCACAAAGAAATTGAGCTGCCTGGCGTGCACTCAGATATAGGTGGCGGTTATGGCCCCGTTGAAACGAGCATTCTTTACCCTCGGCAGTATATTGCGGGCCAAGCCGGTGAGCCAGAGCACGACAAAGAACTCGTACAGCTTAAACAGTCACTTGAACAAAAATATTATTGGCCAACAATTAATATTCAATTTAAAGCAAGCCGGCCAAGAATAAACCGACAACCAAAGCGAATTTGGAATAAATCAGAAAATACAATTTACACCAGCTACAGGCCGTATTGGCGCCGTAAATTAAGTAATATTCTACCGCATTATAGTTTAGCGCTAATGCACGAAACGGCTGTAAATCAAGGGGTGCCGTTGCAAAACCTAGCAGAGCTTGCCAACCGCAAGCAAGCCGATGGTCAGGCTTTTCCTTATGTTTTACCAAGCGAGCTTAAATCGCTTGTAGATACAGCGCGCAGTTTTGGCCCGCAAAGTGATGCCTGGCATGCTTTATACAAAGACTACATTCACCATAGTGTTAAATACGCGGCAACGATTGATGCGATAGCTCACGGCCCCGAAGAAGAAGCAGAATTTACCACCAAAAACCAACAGCGCGAGCTTTTTTATAACCAGCCAAGTCAAGCTGAAACAAGCTCACAATGGCAATCACAACTAATAAATGGATACCGACTATGGACAAGTTTATAAAACCACTCATCTCAATTGTATATGCTTTGTTTTTAGCCGGTTGCTCGTCAACGGGAAAAATAGATTATATGGTCGTATCTGGCTCAACTGATGAAGGTAATGATATTTTTGCTACATTAGTAAAATTTGATGAGCGGTGGAGTGTCCCTGCAGGTGCAATGTCGTGTTGCCGAGCTACGGCAGGTGCAATGGCCGGAGTTTATGAGCAAAAATTCCCGGAAAAAGTTGAAGTTGAATGGCTCGATAAATCAGAAAATAGAATTTACTACGGTGAAGTGGCCATAGATAAGGTGGGGTATAAATTAGCTAAAAACTTACCTAATTTTAGTTATTACACAGGTGAAGTTGAGGACGAGATTTTTCCCTACCTAATTATTGGCATGGGTGAGACAGGTGAAATAAAAGTGTGGATATCAAATACACCTTCAGCAGGATTCACAGGCCGTGTATTACATGAACTTGGCTCTGGGCAAGCGCAATGGCGCGAGAATAAATAAAAACCGACTATGGACAAGTTTATAAAACCACTCATCTCAATTGCATGTGCTTTGTTTTTAGCCGGTTGCTCGTCAACGGGAAAAATAGATTACATGGTAGCAGGCGTAGGCACTGAGAATGGGAATGCTATTTGGGGGCGCTCAGTGGTATTTGATGATACATGGGGCATACCATCAGGAGCAATTGAGTGTTGTTATGCTGAGGCTGGTGGTACAGTCAGTTTGTACGACCAAAAATTCCCGGAAAAAGTGGCGGTTGAATGGCTCGATAAATCAGAAAATAGAATTTATTACGGTGAAGTGGCCATAGATAAGGCGGGATATAAATTAGCTAAAAACTTACCCCCATTCACTGCGCACACAGGTAAAGTTTTTAACGATGTAAAACCTTATTTAATTATTGGTATGGGTGAGACCGGTGAAATAAAAGTGTGGATATCAAATACACCTTCAGCAGGGTTCACAGGCCGTGTATTACATGAACTTGGCTCAGGGCAAGCGCAATGGCGCGAGAATAATTAAAAATGCATTTAGTTACTATGGACAAGTTTATAAAACCACTCATCTCAATTGCATGTGCTTTGTTTTTGGCCGGTTGTTCGTCAACGGGAAAAATAGATTACATGGTTGCAGGAGGTGCGACACAAAAAGGTAACCAAATTTGGGTGCAGGCAATTACTTTTGATGATAGTTGGGGGGTTCCTATGGGAAGCCTCGGTTGTTGTTGGGAAAGTGCAGGCAAAACAAGTGGTGTATACGACCAAAAATTCCCAGAAAAAGTGGTAGTTGAGTGGCTCGATAAATCAGAAAATAGAATTTATTACGGTGAAGTAGCCATAGATAAGGCTGGGTATAAATTAGCTAAAACCTTACCTGCTTATACATGGGTAAGCACAGGAGAGATAGAAACAAATATAACCCCTTACTTGATTATTGGTATGGGAGAAACTGGCGAGATTAAGGTTTGGTTATCAAATACAAGCTCAGAAATGAATAGGGTTGGTCGTGTATTACATGAACTTGGCTCTGGGCAAGCGCAATGGCGCGAGAATAAATAAAAACCGACTATGGACAAGTTTATAAAACCACTCATCTCAATTGTATGTGCTTTGCTTTTAGCCGGTTGCTCGTCAACGGGAAAATAGATTACATGGTTGCAGGAGGTGCAACAGAAAAAGGTAACCAAATTTGGGTGCAGGCAATTACTTTTGATGATAATTGGGGGATTCCTATGGGAAGCCTCGGTTGTTGTTGGGAAAGTGCAGGCAAAACAAGTGGTGTATATGACCAAAAATTCCCAGAAAAAGTGGTAGTTGAGTGGCTTGATAAATCAGAAAATAGAATTTATTACGGTGAAGTGGCCATAGATAAGGCAGGGTATAAATTAGCTAAAAACTTACCTAATTTTAGTTATTACACAGGTGAAGTTGAGGACGAGATTTTTCCCTATCTAATTATTGGCATGGGTGAGACAGGTGAAATAAAAGTGTGGATATCAAATACACCTTCAGCAGGGTTCACAGGGCGAGTATTACATGAACTAGGCTCAGGGCAAGCGCAATGGCGTGAGAATAAATAAAAATGCACTTGGCAACGATGGACAAGTTTATAAAACCACTTATCTCAATTGCATGTGCTTTGTTACTGGTAGGTTGCTCGACAACGGGAAAAATAGATTACATGGTCGTATCTGGCTCAACTGATGAAGGTAATGATATTTTTGCGACATTAATAGAATTTGATGGGCGGTGGAGTGTCCCTGCAGGTGCAATGTCGTGTTGCCGAGCTACGGCAGGTGCAATGGCCGGTGTTTATGGGCAAAAATTCCCCGAAAAAGTGGCGGTTGAGTGGCTCGATAAATCAGAAAATAGAATTTACTACGGTGAAGTGGCCATAGATAAAGCAGGATATAAATTAGCTAAAAACTTACCTGCATATTCATGGGTAAGCACAGAAGAGATAGAAAAAAATATAACCCCCTACTTGATTATTGGTATGGGAGAAACTGGCGAGATTAAGGTTTGGTTAACTAATGCGCGCTCTGAAAGGAATAGAATTGGCCGTGTATTACATGAACTTGGCTCAGGGCAAGCGCAATGGCGTGAGAATCAATGATGTTTTTAGATTACCTCACTAAATAATTAGATTTTTTCCTCATACTGTTACTTTATGTGTATGTGATAACTATCACATTTAAAAGTTAATCTAAGCAATAGAAGCTTTACCTTCCGAAACTTTAAACGTTCAATGCATTTAGTTGGGTTTAATTAACCTTTAAAGTGTGCTTTTATGGATTTTTAATTTCAGTAAGGCGATTTAAAAATCGATTTTGTGGAAAAATTATGCTTGCAAGCAGGTTTTTTGAATGTTAAAAATACAGCCACTGAACACACATTTAGTAAATTAAGATGCAAATTACACATTCAATTACATTAAAACTAAACCTCTTACTGCTTAAATCAGTGAGCGGGGCTTAGTGTATTTGCATTTGTAGAACATTAAAAAACCCCGCAACCGCGGGGTTTTTTTTATCTCGCTAATGGGTCATTGGGAACGAGGACAGTTTATGAAAGATAAGGTTTGGATTTTTGACACAACGTTACGTGATGGTGAGCAAGCATTAAAAGCAAGCCTAACCGAAGACGACAAAATTCAACTTGCGCATACCATTAGCCGCTTAAATGTGGATGTAATGGAAGTGGGTTTTCCGGTATCTAGCCCGGCAGATTTTCGCTCTGTACAGCGCATTGCGACTGAAGTGAAAGGGCCGATTATTTGTGGCTTAGCACGTGCTGTAGCAAAAGATATTGAAGCATGTGGTGAAGCACTTCGCCCGGCAGAGCAGGGCCGTATTCATACATTTATTGCAACCAGCCCATTACACCTTGAGCACAAATTACGTATGAGCTTAGACGATGCAACAGCGATGGCTGTTAAGTCGATTAAACTTGCGCGTAACTACACCGATGACGTTGAGTTTTCGTGTGAAGATGCAGGTCGTACACCGCATTGGGATTTATGCCGTATCGTTGAAAGTGCTATTGATGCCGGTGCATCAACTATCAACTTACCTGACACCGTAGGCTATGTAACGCCAGACGAATACGCTGCGATGATCCACCACTTAATGAACAATGTACCAAATATCGACAAGGCGCGTTTAAGCGTGCATTGCCATAACGATTTAGGTTTAGCGGTTGCTAACTCAATCGCTGCAGTACAAGCCGGTGCTCGCCAAATCGAATGTACAATAAATGGCATTGGTGAGCGCGCAGGTAACTGTTCGCTTGAAGAAGTGGCGATGATCATGAAGATGCGTGAAGACCACTTAAAAGTGCATACCGATATTCGCAGTGAAGAAATTTACCGTGCTTCGCGTCAAGTCGCGAAGATTTGTAATATGCCAGTACAACCAAACAAAGCAATTGTTGGTGAAAATGCCTTTGCACACAGTTCAGGGATCCACCAAGACGGCGTATTAAAAGCCCAAAACACTTACGAAATAATGTCGCCAGAAAGTGTCGGTGTACCTAATAACCAATTAAACATGACTTCGCGTTCAGGTCGTCATGTTATTGAGCATCGTTTAGAAGAGTTAGGCTATCAAAAATCTGATTACGATATGGATAGCTTATATGAGAGTTTCTTAGCATTAGCAGACCAAAAAGGCACTGTGTATGACTACGACTTAGAAGCGATGATTTACTTTAATCAAATCAAAGATAAAGACGAAAAGTATCAACTTGAGTTTGTTAACTCTACGTCTAACTCACAATCAGTGGCGAGCTCAACAATCGGCATGACAATTGATGGCGAGTCTAAGCAAGAGGCAGCAACGGGTAATGGTCCTGTAGAAGCATCATTCTTAGCAATTGAGCGCTTAACGGGTATGTCGGTCGAAATGATTGAATACAACCTAGAAGCAACAGGCCAAGGTGCCAGCTCACTAGGACAAGTGAATATTATCGCTAAATACGATGGTCGCCCATATCACGGCGCGGGCATTGCAGCGGATGTGGTTGAAGCGTCGGTACGCGCTATGATCCGCGTTTATAACTTAATTTATCGTGCACAAAAAGTGTCTGATTTAAAACAACAGAGGAAAGCAGGATGAGTCAATCGAATTACAGTATCGCAGTATTAGCAGGCGACGGGATTGGTCCAGAAGTTATGGCAGCAGCAGAAACCGTCTTGGATGCTGTGAGCGAAAAATTTGGTTTTACTTTGACTCGTCATCACCACGCAATTGGTGGTGCAGCCATTGATGAATTTGGTCAGGCACTGCCGCAAAGCACACTGAGTGCCTGCGAAAATGCCGATGCGATTTTATTTGGCTCGGTAGGCGGCCCTAAGTGGGAAAACTTACCACCGAATGAGCAACCTGAGCGAGCTTCACTATTGCCACTACGTAAGCATTTTGGTTTGTTCTGTAATTTACGCCCAGCACAATTATTACCAGCACTAAGTGCTGCATCACCGCTACGTGCAGATATCAGTGCACAAGGCTTTGATATCTTATGTGTTCGTGAGCTAACCGGTGGTATTTATTTCGGTGAAAAAGGCCGCAGTGGCGAAGGGGAACAAGAAGTTGCTTTCGATACCCAAACATATTCACGTAAAGAAATTGAGCGCATCGCACGCTTTGCATTTGAAGCTGCTAAGTTGCGTAGTAATCATGTTACTTCGGTTGATAAAGCGAATGTATTAGCGTCAAGTGTACTTTGGCGTGAAGTGGTCACTGAAGTGAGTAAAGACTACCCAGAAGTGAGCCTTGACTACATTTATGTTGATAACGCGGCAATGCAATTAGTTAAACAGCCAAGTCAGTTTGATGTATTACTTTGCGATAACTTATTTGGCGACATTCTGTCTGATGAGTGCGCGATGATCACCGGCTCTATGGGCTTATTACCATCAGCGAGTTTAAATCAGTCTGGCTTTGGTTTATATGAACCTGCTGGTGGCTCAGCACCAGATATCGCTGGCAAAGGGGTTGCAAACCCTATCGCACAAATTTTAAGTGCTGCGCTTATGCTGCGTTATTCTCTAGGGCAAGATGAAGCGGCTCGTACGATTGAAAAAGCGGTAGCAGAAGCGGTTGAAGCAGGTGTTGGTACGCCAGATATCTACCCAAATGCAGGGTACACCACTAGTGATGTTGCTGCGGCAATTGTGGCACGTATTTAATTAAAAATTGTTTGCGCTGAGCTCGTCACTCAGCGTAACTAAAATGAGGGAATAGCAAGTGGCCCAAACCTTATACGATAAAATTTGGCAAGCTCATGTAGTCGCCAGCATAAATGATCAAACCGATTTACTTTATATCGACCGTCACCTAGTTCATGAAGTTACATCGCCGCAAGCCTTTGCGGGTTTACGTGAGAAAAACCGCAAAGTACGTTGCCCAGAAAAAACCTTTGCGACCATGGACCATAACGTTTCAACAAAAAGTCGCTCATTAGATGCTGCGAGTGAAGTGTCGAAAAATCAATTAATGGCACTGGATGCAAACTGTAAAGAGTTTGGTATTCAACTTTATGATTTAAATTCGATTAATCAAGGTATTGTGCATGTAATGGGGCCTGAACAGGGTATTACCTTACCGGGCACAACCATAGTGTGTGGTGACAGCCATACCTCTACCCACGGTGCATTTGGCGCACTAGCGCACGGTATTGGTACTTCAGAAGTTGAGCATGTTCTAGCCACTCAAACGCTACAGCAGAAAAAAGCCAAGTCATTAAAAATTCAAATTAATGGTCGCCTGCGCCCAACTGTTACTGCAAAAGATTTAATCATGGCGGTGATCGGTAAATTAGGCACTGCGGGTGGTACTGGCTATGTTGCTGAGTTTTGTGGCGAAGGGATCGAAGCGCTGTCTATGGAAGCGCGTATGACGCTTTGTAATATGAGTATTGAAATGGGCGCAAAAGCGGGTTTAATCGCACCAGATCAAACAACTTATGATTATTTAAAAGGTCGCCCATTTGCACCACAAGGTGCTGACTTTGATAGTGCCGTTGCCTACTGGCAAACACTAAAAACTGATGAAGGCGCAGAGTTTGATCATGTTGTTGAATTAGAGGCCGCTGATATTCAACCGCAAATTACTTGGGGTACCAGCCCTGAGCAAGTGATTGGCGTAGATGAATGTATTCCTGATCCTGAGCAAGAACCAGATTTAATCAAAGCTGATGCGATTCGTAGTGCACTAAAATATATGGGTTTAAAAGCCGGTGATAAATTGTCTTCTGCGACTGTAGATACCGTATTTATTGGCTCATGTACAAATAGCCGAATTGAAGATTTACGTGCTGCTGCGCAAATTGTTGAAGGTAAGCAGGTTGCAACGGGTGTTGAAGCGCTGATTGTTCCTGGTTCTGGCCTTGTAAAAAAACAAGCCGAAGACGAAGGTCTTGCAGATATCTTCAAAGCAGCTGGCTTTGAATGGCGTGAGCCAGGTTGTTCAATGTGCTTAGCAATGAATGACGACAGATTAGAAGCCGGCAAACGCTGTGCGTCGACATCAAATCGTAACTTTGAAGGACGCCAAGGTCGTGGTGGACGCACTCACTTAGTGAGCCCAGCAATGGCTGCGGCAGCGGCAATTCATGGTCGTTTTGTTGATATCAGAGGAGAAGCCTAATGAGCGTATTTTTTAGTGGCTTAATGGCCCCGTTAGATAAAAACAATGTTGATACTGACCAAATTATTCCAAAGCAGTTTTTAACGTCGACCAGCCGTGATGGCTTTGATGCGGCGCTTTTCTACGATTGGCGTTATTTAGATAACGGCGAGCCAAACCCTGAGTTTATTTTGAACCGCCCTTGTTACCAAGGTGCGCAAATTCTTTTAACTCGCGACAATTTTGGTTGTGGTTCATCGCGTGAGCACGCGCCATGGGCATTAAAGCAATATGGTTTTGAAGTGATCTTAGCGGAAAGCTTTGCAGATATTTTCTTTAATAACTGTGGCAATAACCAAATGCTTGCTATCGCATTACCTGCAGAAACACTTGAGCAATTATTTGTGCTGAGTGAACAGCATGATGATATTCATATCGAAGTTGATTTAGAAAACCAACAACTTCGTAGCGATAAGTTTGACACTATTCACTTTGATATTCGCCATGACATTAAAGAGCGTTTATTAAGCGGCTTAGACTTTATCGGTGTGACTGAAACACTTAACAGCCAAATTGATGCCTTTGAGCAGCAACTTGCAGCAGAACGCCCTTGGCAATAACCTGTTTTTTCCATGTGAACCTAAACGCGGCCAAGGCCGCGTTTTTATTTGTTTCTAAAAAAGAAAGTTGCTAATTTGGTTTGTAAAATAACGAAAACAACAAATAACTATGTGGCCTCTTTCTCCTAAATCTATCGGCATCTTGATGGGGGTGCTTTACGGCATCAGCATGCGCATCTTTCTTGAAATTAGCGAAACGTTTAATTTCGGTAGCCTTGTTACTATTTCGTTTATGTTTTTAGTGCCTGTTGCTATTGGGTTTATACGGGTACATTTTGAATATAATCAACTGTCGCCGATGACATATGGAAGAATGGCGGTGATAGCTTGGCAGCCTATTTTTGTGTTCTTATTTGTCAGTGTAGTAACGCTATTAGAAGGGAGTATCTGCGTTGCAATGGCTCTCCCTGCATTTATGGTCTTTGCTAGTATTGGCGGTATGTTAGCAGGGCTATGCCACCGCCTTTGGGAAAAGAAAAGCAACAAAGCGGTGATGTCGGTAGCTTTGTTGCCTTTAATCTTTTCTCCTTTAGAGCTCAACTTTTTACACTTATCGAAAACTTACGAAGTTAAAAATACAATTGTTATCAATGCGCCTGTTGATGTTGTGTGGCAACAATTAGCTAATGTTAGCCAAATTCATGAGGGCGAATATCCAAGTTCATTTTCGCAATTAATTGGTATTCCTAGGCCAATTCGAGCTGATATGAGTGGTGTTGGGGTAGGTGCAATTAGAACCAGCCAGTGGCAGAAAAATGTTGTATTTAAAGAAGTGATAACCGAGTGGCTGCCGAATGAGAAAATGCTTTATAACTTTGAGATTGACCCAGAGTTAATTCCTGATCATGCACTTGATCAGCATGTGAAATTAGGTGGGGAATATTTTTCGCCACTGCATGGTGGTTATGAGTTAGTTGCAAGTGGTAATAATCAAACGCTGTTAAGCCTTAAAACGACGGTACTTGATAACACTAACTTTGGCATTTATTCGCGAGTATGGGGGGAAGTAATCTTTCAGGATTTTCACCGAGCACTTCTCAAGCTAATGAAAGATCGCGCTGAAAATGACAACAAATTAGTTGTAAAAACAGGATGACCACTCGCTGTCTAGCAGCTTATCGTAATTGTTTTCTTTATGGCCTTTAAACCATTAGCCTAGACTGAAATTTTATTTAGGGAACACACCATGAAATATTTAGTGGCATCGATGCTCGTAGCTGCATCATCAGTAGCGGCTGCACGACCTGCACCGTTAGTGTCAATTCCAAGCCATGATGGCTTTTTTGATAATATTGCTGCCCATTGCGGTAAAGCTTACGAAGGTAAAGTGAGCGTTGATAACGCTGCTGGTCCGAGTTCGTTTGCGGGCAAAAAGTTAGTAATGCATGTACGTCGTTGTAACGAGCGTGAGTTACAAGTGCCATTTCATGTGGGGGATGATGCATCTCGTACTTGGATCATCACAAAAACAGGCAGTGGACTTAGTTTAAAGCATGATCATCGCCATAAAGATGGCAGTGATGATAAATCAACCATGTATGGTGGCCATACCCTTGATGCGGGTTTTGCTAACGCGCAGTCGTTCCCGGCTGATCAATACTCAAAAGAATTGTTTGTGAGCCAAGGTATTCCCCAATCAATGGGTAACACGTGGCAAATGTATATTTATCCAAAGCAATTTACGTATCGCTTAGTGCGTGAAGGACGTGAGTTTCGCGTTGATTTTGACTTAACAAAACCTATCACGCCGCCAAGCGCGCCGTGGGGATATGAAGACTAGTACTATTTAGCTTCGTCTTCACACTGTAGAACAACCGTTAAAGGTGGCTGATAGGCGCGTGGTTTAGTTGGAAAACGTTCGTACTCCTGCACCCCATCAGTCACTCTTAGCATAAATGGTTTGTCTCTACATAAGCGGTTTGCATGGCGCAGTAAAAATACGCTTTGATTGCGAAAGTGCTTGTAGTCATCAGACTGAATTTCGAGATGGTAGCGGCCGTCAGCCAATTTAGTTTGGTAGTAATGGACTTTTTCGTCAAAGTCATAGAGTTTTTCGGTTTCGCCTTTTGCTGCCTGCGCATTACTGCACCCCGCTAACATTAAAACGGCGCTGATTAATAGTGCTTGTGTACTTCTCACTTCACTCATAAACACTTAACTCCATGTGATTAAAACCTTGTTTCATAATGATGTTGAACCTGAATTAGCATCCATAGTCAAACTAAGGTAACGTAATGTCTTATACGTAGTCTAACACCCAAAAAGGGAAAATGTGATGCTCAATAAAATAAAACAGCTGTTTTCAGCGCTGAATGATACCCAATCTAGCATTACTGAGCATGACCTAAAAACCGCCGTTGCTGCGTTATTGATTGAGGTTATGCGTGCAGATAATGAGTTACAAGATGATGAGCAACAGACCCTGAATGAGACCTTAAAGAAGTATTTCTCGCTTAACGAGGAAGAGGTTCAAGAGTTAGTTGCAAGTGCATCGCAAAGCCTAGATGATGCAATAGATTATTTTCAGTTTTCAAAGCAAATTAATGCCCAGTGCAGCGCCGAGCAGCGTATTGATATCATCGAGCTGTTGTGGCGTTTAGCCTACGCAGATGGCAATTTAGATAAGCATGAAGAAATGGTTATTCGCCGTGTCGCAAGTTTATTGTATGTAACCCATGAAGATTTTATCGCTGCTAAGCTAGCAGCGACAAAGCTAAGCTAGGGCGTGTTGACCTTTGTGGATTAAAATTTGTTCACTCTAGGGGCGATTTTATCGCGGCGCGAGATTTGTAACCTAGTGGGCTAAGTAAAAATCGAGCAACAAAGAGTTAATCGTCCCTAGGAAGAACCCGAAGGGCAGCGCGTGTTTGGCATTGATACTGCGTTATCGCCTATTTATGTGGAACAACCACACTACATAGGCTGTGCCTTGCCTAAATACCAAACACACTGCTGCAAAATTAATCATAAAAGGTCAACACGCCCTTATATTACTTATTTAATTTGCTCGCTACGCTCACAAGTTGCTGGGCAAGGCTGGCAACTTTATCGGCTGTATCAGCATCGCTGATGCGGCCTTGTTCATCTAATTTAGTGTGGATAGCAGGCACTGCTAGTTGATCTGCAAGTACTAAGCTACCAATACCCGATAAAATATCACGTACGTGATTTAAACCACGTAAGCCACCTAAACCACCCGGTGATGATGCATAAAGAGCAGTAACTTTATTTCGAAAAGCAGGCACTGCACCTTGCTCTGTACGAGATGCCCAATCGATTGCGTTTTTAAGTGGTGCTGTAATTGAGCCATTATATTCTGGGCTTGCTAATAAAATACCGTCAGCTGCGCGAAGCTTATCTTTCAATAATTGTGCGCCAGCAGGTGTACCTTGCGCTTCAATATCTTCGTCAAATAAAGGTAAGTTTAAATCGCTTAATTTAATCACTTCTACTTCAGCACCACTTTCGAGGGCGAAGCGCGCAGCTTCATTAATCAATTTTTGATTAAAGCTGTCTTTACGTAGGCTGCCTGCTAGGGCAATAATTTTAGGTGCTGTCATGATGGCTTCCTTTTTTTAAGCTTCACTGTTGATATATTCACTGTAGCAAAAAACAGCTTGCAGAAAAGCCAAATAAACGCAAAACTTATGTGCGTATATGCACACAAGGAGCCGTTATGGCGATTCAATTTGATGATTGGCAAGATGTAAAAGTTGCTTTTGAAGTGGCAAGACTCGGCACGTTAACCGCTGCTGCCGAATCGTTAGGTGTTCATCACAGCACAGTGCTTAGAAGAATCAACAATTTAGAAGATAACCTTGATGCGCGGTTATTCCACCGTCATGCCCGTGGCTATACAGTGACAGAAATTGGCGCTAAGTTGTTTGCGACTGCAAAATCGATTAACGCTGAACTTGAAAAACTTCACAACGATATTATTGCCGCTGATAGCCAACTGCGAGGCAGTTTATTATTAACCACGGTCAGTGGTTTTATTGATGTGCTTAGTGATGTCTGCGAGCAGTTTCAAAACCTGCACCCGCAAGTGCAACTCGAAGTTATTCTTGATCAAAACCGTTTACGCCTTGATCACGGTCAAGCGCATATTGCCGTTCGAGCGGGCCCTCGGCCTGATGAAGGCGACTATATTGCCCAGCATTTAGCTGAACTTTCGTCAGGGTTTTATGCCTCTAAAAGTTATATTGAAAAGTATGGCATGCCAAAAAACATTGAGCAGTTGCAGCAGCATAGTTTTGTTTCTGGGGTGGCTGGCTACAACGGTAAAGTGCCTTATTTTGCATGGGTTGATCAACATATTGAACCTTCGCAAATTAAGTTGCGGGTGTCTGAAACATCAGAAGCTACACGGGCGATTGTGAGAGGCTTAGGAATTGGTGGTTTACAGCATGAGGTGGCAAGCCAATACCCCGATCTGCTGCCAGTGCTTCCAAAAGAGCTAAACTGGCCAACAGATCTTTGGCTGGTGACGCATCACTTGGTGCATCGCACAGCCAAAGTACAAGCATTTAGTCAGCTTTTAAAAGCGTATTTTAAAGATTTAAAAGCTTAAACAGACTTTTTAACACTAATGCCTAGCCGTTTGGCTAGGCGCACAAGGTTGGCTCTATCAACACTTAAGCTGCGTGCTGTGGCTGCCCAGTTTAGGTTGTGTAGTTCAAGTTGTTGCATAATCAATTGATAACTAAAAGCATCAGTAGCCTCTTTCAGCGATAAGCGAGTGGTTTTTTGTTCGTTAACTGCAACAGGGCTTGGTGCAGCAACGGCCGTTTTAGCAATATCACAATGCTCAGGCTCGATTGTGACAATGCTTTGTTGCCATTGCTGTTGTTTGGCTTTGAGTGCTGCGCGACTGATCACATGTTCAAGCTCTCTCACATTGCCTGGCCAATCATATTGACGCAGCAGTAACTGTGTATCGCTACTAAGTTTAAGTTGCTTAATTGCCAGTTTTTTAGATGTTTGCTCAATAAAAAAACCTGCCAATAAAATAACATCGTTATCGCGCTCTTTTAGTGGTGCAACATGCAATGGGTAAACGCTTAATCGGTGATAAAGATCTGCACGAAAGCGCCCCGCAGCGACTTCTTGTTTTAAATCGCGATTGGTTGCTGCAATCACTCTGACATCAACATAACGGCTTTGATCTTCCCCCACCGTTTGTACTTCACCACTTTGTAAAACGCGCAATAACTTACTTTGCATGGCAAGCGGAAGTTCGCCGATTTCATCTAAAAATAGCGTGCCGCCATCGGCGAGTTGAAACTTACCTTGACGCGCAGTATGTGCGCCAGTAAATGCGCCTTTACTGTGACCAAAAAATTCACTTTCGGCTAAGTTCTCTGGTAACGATGCGCAGTTTAAGTGGATCAACGGCATGTCACGGCGTTTTGAGTTTAAATGGATATTGCGCGCAACGAGTTCTTTACCGACGCCTGTATCACCTTGTATTAATACACTAAATTCTGAGGCAGCTACGAGCTGGATATCATTTTTAAGGGTCTGCATTGCTTGGCTATTACCAATAATTTCGACACCTTCTCGTGTTAGTGCCTCAAGGTTAAGCTGCTGTGCAACTTGATGGCTGTGCTGTGCGTGTTGCATAAAATGCTGCAAGGTTAGGGCATGCTCAACATAGCCTGCAGCTAGCTGTTTTAGTTGATTGAGCTCGTTCATTGCTAAAGCGTCAAAGGCATGTTCATCTAAACTATCAAAGGTCAAAACACCCAATAGTTCGTTGTTGTCTTTGCTGCTCAGCAGCGGCACGCCCATGCAGGCATGAACAGGAAAGTCTCCATGTTGGCTTTGTAATAAACCATCGTAGGGATCGGGTAGGCCACAATCTTTGGCAAATTTTAGCGGTTCACTGCCACGGCATATTTCAAATAAGCGCGGATGCTCCGCTATTTTAAAGCGTCTTCCTAACGTATCGTCCGACAATCCATGTAGGGCTATGGGCTTTAACACATCGCCTTGTTTCAATAATAAGGCAACTGCATCACATTCAAGCCAATCATTAATGCAACTCAACAAGTAGCTGAAATTATGATCAACACTGCTTGCTTTGGTAAGTGCAAGTGCAACATCAAGAAGGGATTTTTTGAACGTCATGTCAATTTGACCTGAATGTGTTTTATTGATGTTTTTAATGGTGTGTCATTTTGACTTGCTTATCAAGTGTTTAAATTTAATGCATTGATATTTAATGGTTTTTATTTTTGGCTTGAACTGTGCAATAGCTAGGGAAATTAAACGCTGAGAGCACGAATGAAAGTCATTAATTTAACTGAACCTATGCCAACTAAGATCAAATTTTATCAACTCAGCCAGTGGCCGTTATGGGCATTAGCATTTCGGCCTTTTTTCTTGGCGGCAGGTGCCTTAGCTGTATTTGCTATGAGTTACTGGTTTTTAATTTTGGCGGGCTATGCACAGTGGCACCTAACAATGCCCGCAACGCTTTGGCATGCTCATGAAATGCTGTTTGGCTTTGCAGGCGTGGTTGCCATGGGCTTTTTGCTAACCGCCGCACAAACATGGACAGGTGTGGCGAGTGTAAGTGGTATTAAGCTTTGTTTGCTTAGCATGATTTGGCTTGCTGCAAGGCTTAGTTTTTTTATTGAGATTGCAGGGGTCGAGCAGCTAAACCTTTATATTGTTAGTGCGCTACAACTCGTTTGGTGGCTAGCTGGAATTATTATTCTAGCTGACATGCTAATACAGGCAAAAAGCAGCCATAACTACTTATTTGTTGTCATCGCATCTTTGCTCTGTGCGCTCAATGTGATTTTTTTGAGCTTAGTTGTACTTAATAAAATGTCGCTGGCACTGGGGGTTGTTGATACCGCTGTACTTATCATGACACTGCTAGTTGGTGTTGTGGCTGGGCGAGTTGTGCCATTTTTTACCGCACGCGGTCTTAATTTAAGTGAACAAGTTAGCACCCCCAAACTCGATAAATTAGTCGTTGTTAGCTCATTTTTCGCCATTGCGTGGTTCTTTATGAGTCAGCTATTTTTTAGTGCAATGAGTACTGGTTGGATCTTTGCTTGGCTTGCTTGTTTACATGGGGCTCGGTGTGTTTTGTGGTGGCATAAAGGGATTTTAAAAGTACCTTTGCTATGGTCATTACACGTGGCTTATTGGGCTTTATCGGTTGGTTTAATACTCATCGCGCTGAGTTATTTCAGCCCTATTATCTTATTCAAAGACGCGCTTCATCTGATCACTGTTGGCACCATAGGTGTGATGATCATCGCCATGATGGTTCGTGTCTCTCACGGTCATACAGGGCGTGCATTACAAGCCCCTGCGTACATTAGTTTGGCATTTATACTCATTGCGTTAGCTGCCATTGTACGCTCGTTACTTCCCGTTTATTTAGGTCATCACCTTGCATGGCAGTTAAGTGCGTTGCTGTGGGTTGCTGGCTTTAGCTTATTTTTATTTCATTGTGCGCCCACCTTAGTGAATCGTCGTGTTGATGGTCGCCGCGGTTAATCTCTCCAATAGGAAAAACTATGTTATCTGAAAAAACGATCCAGATTGTTAAAAGTACTTTGCCTTTACTTGCACAAGCAGGCCCTCAAGTGACTGAGTATTTTTATGATCGTATGTTTAGCTACAACCCTGAGCTTAAAAATATTTTTAATATGACACATCAGCAATCGGGCTCTCAGCAATTTGCGCTGTTTAATGCCTTAGCTGCTTACGCGGCAAATATTGATAACTTGGCAGTGTTAAAAGGTGCGCTTGCGCGCATTAATCATAAACACACCAGTTACCATATTTTGCCAGAGCATTATCCCATTGTTGGTGGACATTTGATTGCGACTTTAAAAGAGTTATTGCCAGAACAATTTACCCCTGAGGTCGAGTATGCATGGCGTGAAGCCTATTCATTATTAGCGGATGTGTGTATCAACGAGGAGATGTCGTTATATCAAAAAACCAAAAAGGCGCCGGGAGGATGGTTTGGTACCCGTACTTTCACTATTACAGAAAAACGTATGGAATCATCGCAAATTTGTAGTTTCACATTAACGCCTGCTGATGCAAAACCTGTAGTGGCGTATTTACCTGGCCAATATTTAGGGATTAAAGTAACGCCTGCAAACAGTGATTTAACGCAAGTGAGGCAATACTCTTTATCGCAGCAAAGTAATGGTTGTAATTACCGTATTAGCGTGAAAAAAGAAGGCTTGGTATCTAACTACCTACACAGCTTAACTGAGGGGGAAGAGGTAGAAATTTACCCACCCGCAGGCGACTTTGTGCTTCGCGAAATTGACTCGCCTGTTGTATTGATTTCAGCGGGAGTTGGTCAAACCCCAATGATGGCGATGCTAGAAACACTATTAAGTAATCACCCTAACCAGTCAATCCATTACCTACATGCTTGCGACAGTGAGACGCAGTTTGCCTTTAAAGAGTACTTAATAAAGCAACAAAACGCGCACGCTTCATTACATTGTGTTACCTGGTTTAAAGATGGCAAAGGGGGTGATTTTGCGGGCTTGATGGATGTAAACGACATTGCTGACAGCTTACCAATTAGTAAAGGTGACTTTTACCTGTGTGGCCCAATCGCCTTTATGGCAATGATAAAAGAGCAACTGCTAAGTATTGGGGTTGCAAGTGAGCGTATTCATTATGAGGTATTTGGCCCTCACCAAAGCCTATGATGTAAAAGGCGCAGCTTGAGCTGCGCCTTTTTGTTAGTTAACTTCGCACTCTACATTAGGAAGTGGAATACGGAGCTCTTTTTTGGGGTAGTAAAGCAGGCATTGCTCACCTGCTTTTTGCAACACAAACTTCTCAGAAGGAATTGAATGGGCGCCCATAATTGGCAGACCATCAGGTCCTTTGTTGGTGCCGTGATCAATCAGTAACTCTGCGCTCTTAGTAAACACATCATCGGCTAAGGTGACCAGTGCACCGCCTTTAGCTGATTGAATAGCCTGCTGTAGCTCAGTAATCACTCCCGGGTTTACCCGAACAAGCGTGGCATTTTGCGGTTGCTCCGCTTGAGTACTTTTACAGCCAGCTATGCTTGCCAGTAAGGTGCAGGTTAATAAAAGTGCTTTATTCATTATCACCTTCCTTAGCTAGCAGTGGACGGGTTAAATCCATATTATTTTTGTAAAGTGTGGTATTGGCTTTAAGTGCAATACCTGTTTCATCAGCTTTATAAGTTGAGGTTGTCGCTTGCTTAGCTGTGACACTTTGCGCTACCACTGGACAACTATCATTTTCGATATGATAAAGTGCTGCACTCAATAGTGTTTCGTCACTATCACCTAACTGGTGATTAAAGTCGTCATCAAGCTCACAGCCTTTTACATCGGCAGCAAATTGCGGTGTAGGAGTCGGTACTAAGCCGTCTGAGTATTCACCAAAGCCCTTGTAATTGGTACCAGTAAACTGAATTGTATAGTAAGTCGTCGCACAGTTATGTGTTGGGGTAAAACCATATGGTTTACCACACGTTGTCCCGCCAATTAAAATAACTTCAGCATCAATACCATTTAAGCCATTGATCAGGGCTTCTGATGCAGAACAAGTGTTTGCTGTACTGAGTACATAGACTTTCGATAAGTTTAAGTCAGGGAGCGTGTTATTCGTTCCCTCGAAAGTAGAATAATCGATTTCAACATCAACAAACGGGTATGGATCGCTCTCGGTCTGTTTGTCATTTTCAATGATCTGATAGTAAAAATAGTCACTCGTATTGGCAGGCCCAGCGATCATATAGGCAAGTTGTGATGAAAGCGCTAATAAGCCACCGCCATTGTATCTAAGGTCGATGACAAGCTCGTCAATGTTGTCGGCTTTGAACTTATTCACAGCACTTATCAGCTCAGGCTGAGCAATACTTATATGGCTGTTAAACTGCATGTAGCCCACTTTAGTGCCACCTTCTGTGGTAATGGTATCGACATTCTGTACCGGTGTTTGGGTGATATTACCAGCCACTAAAGAGAATGTTTTTTCTGTCTCATCATTACTAATTACCTTGAAGGTATGTGTATCGCCAGCGGTTGGCCCAAATAAAGCTTCATTTAATGTATCAATACCTGATTCCGTATTTGTATCAATACTGACACCATCAACTAAAATAACGCGATCGCCTCGTTGTAAGCCTGCATTAGCGGCAGGGGAGTCATCTTCTAAATAAGCAACTCGTAAGTCACGAGGAGGTGTGCCACTAATTAAAGCCCAGTTGATTCCATAGCCTGAAACTACGCCTGATTGAGACTCTTGAAAATAGTCTTCAGTTGGCACACTAAAGTGAAAATTGTCTTTATAAGCTCCTGAGTCTGTTGTTTCGAAGGTCTTTAACTGATCAAAATAAGCGGCGACAGAGCTGAAGTTATCTGGGTCGTTATCTTCTATTTCATCGTACCAAAGATAGGTTTCATCACTCCATGAACGTAGCCACATCTTCTCAGTAAACTCAGAGCCAGCGGTATCTGGGTAAGGTTGATTATCGTTATACGGATCATTACCAGTACGCGGCACGGCGCACTGATCTTTAAATTCACTTGATGCGGCAAAGGTGCCAGCTGTCCAAGTGGGTTCAGAAGTTGTTGGTGGTGGATTCGTGGTATCGGTATTGCTCGATGAGCCACCGCCGCCGCAGCCAGATAGTGATACGCCAGAAACAGCTAAAAAGATAGCTAAAGCGAGATTGGTATTTTTAAACATGGGTGCTTCCTTTCTTGTATGAATTGTTTAAAAACTAACAATTACTTACTTTTAAAGCAACCAGTTGTTTAACCCTGCATGTAAAAAAATGTGCAAATAATTACAGGGACTTACGGTTGCTTATTTCAGCTATTTCAAGCTTTTGCCATGATTCAAACAGTTTGCGTTGTTTGTCAGATATCTTTAAGCCATAGGTTTTTTGCATATAGAAATAGGTATCGGCTATTTGCTTTCTTGCATAAATTGGCGGCTCAAATACACGTTGTTTAAAATCGATTTTTACTGGGCAAGCACCGTAACTTGCACTTGATGTTGTCACCATCCCATAGCGAAAGTTTGAACGGTCTGCATTTATCTCGCCAATTGCGGGGGCGAGGTTATTTATGTCGGCCTCCATTTGACGAAATTTTTCACTGACCTTTACGCAGTTTTTACGACCGCCATCTTGCCAGCATTGTAATTGATGGCCAAATTCCCAGGCTGGCACAATATGCTCCCATTCTATTCTTTTTGCTCGGGCATTTTCGTTACCGGCTCGGGTGATGGCATTGCGTGGAATATAGCCACATGAATCTGGATCGGGTACCAGCTTTTTACCTTGTCGCTTTATATCGCAGCCACAATATAAGCTTTTGCTATTTTCAGGCAGCGATTTTATAAGGTGTTTTTTGGCGCTCGAAAAGCTAGAAAATTGCTCAGCAGAAGCAGAAAAGTTGATTAAAAAGCACAGTACAGCAAAAGAAATTAAACGCATATCCATCACATGAGTGAACTACAGGAACGGTTATTTTAGAGTGACTATTCTAAAAAGGAAAAGTATTTCAACTCAGCTATAGTTGTTAGGCCGTTTTTATTAAAGGAATTACAACTATGTTATTAGGTGCCTTTTCTGTGAGTTTAAATGTAAAAGATATCCATGCTTCAAAGCAGTTTTATGAAAAGCTAGGTTTTAAAGAGTTTGCTGGGGAGATTGAGCAACATTGGTTGATCATGAAAAACGGTGAACATTTAATTGGTTTGTTCCAAGGTATGTTTGATAAAACCATGCTGACATTTAACCCCGGATGGGATCAAAACGCTGAGGCGCTGACTGAGTTTGCAACCTTTGAGCAATTAGCGACACGTTTTCAGCAACAGGGGTTAGAGATACAAAAGGCCGGTGACGCGAGTTTTATTATCACCGACCCAGACGGCAATCCTATTTTGATTGACCAGCACGTATAGCTGGTTTTTTACGCTTTAAACGAATGTTTTGCAGTAACAAAATAATCCCAGTTATACAAAACAGCACGCTGGTGGCTGAGAAGCTGATAAGCAATGGATTGTTAAAGTTTTCTCGCTCATCATAATCCATAATGTGCAGCATCCAGAAAAAGTCGAAAATGCGCCACAGGGTGCTGCGCACAGTAATAACCTTACCGGTTAGGCTATCTAGATATAAGGTGGTTGTTAGCCAATCATCAAAGCTTACTTGCCAAACATTGGCTTTGTGACCGACTTCTCTTGGCCCATTTGGTAATAGCTGAGCTTGAGTCATGTTAGCATCAATAAGCAGATGAGCTTGTGCATTTTCAATGATTTGAGCTTCATTTGGAGTAGGCATTTTATCACCCGTTCTACCATCAAAATTGAAGACACCGAGAGGGGTGGTGACTTCTATAATCGGGGTGTTTAAAAAATGGCTATATTTAATACCTTCGATTTGCTCAAATTGCGCGGTTATTTTATCAATCGAAGTAGGGTAGTCTGACACTATAAATGGGCTACTTAAACTGCGATTAGCCAAATGTTTGCCATGCACTTTTTCAAGCGGTAATGAGCTCATTACCAGCCCACCTAAGAGCCAAAAGAAGATCTGTAAAGCGAGCAAGTAGCCAAGCCATTTATGCCCTTTACGAGCATACTTGAACATGCGTTTATTCATTATTACCCCGTTATTATTGTTGTATGGGTGCTATTTTAAGTTGTTTAACTGTATTGCCAATGCGGCATAATGTCGCATTAACTGTATTCTAGATTTGGTATATATACAAAACTGAGTTAAAGTTTCAGTCGATATCAATAGAGGGTAAAAACGAGAGTATGTCGGAAATTCAATTTTTAAATGTAGATCTGGAGCTTGAATCAAAGCACGATATTAGTGCGCTTGTTGCTGATTTGAAGAAAAACGCCATGGTTTTACATTATGACCAAGATGAATACCGCCAACTAGCACGGATTGAAGCAACCGCAGATATCAGCTCTCCAGATAAAGCGATTAACCAGCTTTGCGAGCTTATTGAGTCTTGCTCGCGCAATGCATTAAAACAGTGGTTATCGTGCTCAAAACGAACATTTGATATAGGTTTTGAATCAGGTAATTCGCCAAAATGCTTTAATCAACCCCTGCATGCCGATACCTTGTTACGTATCTCAGCAATTGGCGCAGGGATTGAAATTACTATTTATCCTGTTGAAAAATAGGTCGAATTTAGCGCTCTACTACCGCTGCGGTCATTCTTGATACGCAGCATAGCTCTCCTGCGGCATTGGTAATTTTAATATCCCAAACAGAGGTGCGCTTTCCTAAATGCAGCGGTCTAGCCGTTGCAGTTAAAACTCCCTTACGTGATGCTTTCATATGGTTGGCATTAATCTCTTGGCCAACAGCGTAGAATTTATTGAAATCAACCACAAAGTTGGCTGCATAGCTTGCCACTGTCTCGGCTAACACAACGTTTGCTCCGCCATGTACCATGCCCATAGGGTTATGATGTTCTGGGATGGCAGGCATCGTCGCCACTAAATAGTCATCGCCAATTTCTGTCACTTCAATGCCCATGGTTTTCATTAAAGTGCCTTGCCCGGTGATCCCTTGCTCCAATTCTTTACATAGCTCTAGCGTGATTGGGTGGTGCCAAATGCTCATTGTGTTTCCTTAGCCTGCTAATTAAAGCTAATACCTTATGGCATCTTAGAGTGAGGTTCAATGTAAGTTTTGTAGCAATATGACAGTGTTAATTAAATTTGCGATTTTCAGATAACTGTATATACTCACAGTTAAATGTACTGTATGGAAAACCAGTTGTATGCGCCCATTAACTAAACGCCAATCGCAAATTTTAGAACTCATTAAAGTCTTTATTAAAGATACAGGCATGCCACCAACGCGTGCTGAAATAGCTCAAACATTGGGTTTTAAAAGTGCCAATGCCGCTGAAGAGCACCTAAAAGCACTGGCAAAAAAAGGCATGATCAAAATGAAGCCTGGGGCGAGTCGTGGTATTCAATTAATCGAAGAAGATGAACCAGAGCAATTAGGTTTACCTTTAATTGGCCGTGTTGCAGCGGGCGAACCTATTTTGGCCCAAGAGCATGTTGAAAGCCATTGCCAAGTTGATCCGTCGTTATTTAAGCCTGCCGCTGATTTCTTACTGCGTGTAAATGGCATGAGTATGAAAGACATTGGCATCATGGACGGTGATTTACTTGCAGTACATAGAACACAAGTTGCTGAAAATGGCCAAGTTGTTGTTGCACGAGTTGATGAAGACGTGACTGTTAAGCGTTTAGAAAAAGCTGGCCGAAAAGTATTTTTACACGCTGAGAACGAAGAGTTTTCACCTATTGAAGTTGACCTAGAGCACGAATCGTTCAATATCGAAGGATTAGCGGTAGGGGTTATTCGAAACGCTGACTGGATGTAAGTGTTCCCAACTTGGTGCATTAAATTGACTTAATTTGGTGCACCATCGAAATTTTGCTACTTAATTAGGATTTGTGAATCCTTACTCATCATTTAAAGCCTTATATGGCGCAGTTTCCCTCTCTTTTTGTATTTTGTTTGTACGCCTAAACATTAAATAACGCGCTGATTATAGTTGTTATTTTTGCACCAAAATAAACATTTATTATCACTAAAACTTGCTTATTGCTCATTTTTTAACTAATTGGTTAGTACATTGTATTAACACCTATTTACGAAATTGACACACCTAAACGTGTCAGGGAGTTATACAACGGGCTTGTATCATTTCATTGCGTCGTGATGATACGAATTCGCTCTAAACAATAAAAATACGAATGGGCACCTTGCTGTAACGCCTTTTCGCTTTGCGTCTTGCAATAGCATTTAAAGGAGCCGTCACATGGGTAAACTGCGTTACGCCTTGTGGCTTATATTACTCGCACCTGTGCAATTTGCATTGGCAAACAGCCAATTCAATATGCGTAAAGGGGTGACTGATATAAGTAATAATGTTTATGAGTTACACATGACGATATTTATTATCTGTTGTGTGATTGGCATCATCGTTTTTGCGGTGATGTTTTGGGCTTTAATACACCACCGTAAATCTAAAGGGGCTAAGCCAGCCCAATTTCATGAAAGTACAAAAGTTGAAATACTTTGGACTGCCATTCCGTTTGTTATACTAATCGCGATGGCTGTGCCTGCAACAAAAACCCTCATTGCTATGGAAGATGCCTCTAAAGCCGATATCACAATTAAAGTGACTGGCTCGCAATGGAAATGGCATTACGAGTACATGGGTGAAGATATTGCCTACTACTCAATTCTAGCTACACCGAAAGATCAAATAGACAACCAAGCAGAAAAAACTGAGCATTATTTGCTTGAAGTTGATAAACCCTTGGTACTGCCTATCAATAAAAAAGTTCGCTTTTTAATGACCTCTGACGATGTGATTCATTCGTGGTGGGTGCCTGACTTTGCGGTTAAAAAGGACGCAAACCCAGGGTTTATTAATGAAGCGTGGACTCGTATTAACGAGCCGGGTGTGTATCGTGGTCAATGCGCAGAGTTATGCGGTAAAGATCATGGCTTTATGCCCGTTGTAGTGAAAGCCCTTCCTGAAGATGAGTTTGCTAATTGGCTTGCTGATGCCAAACAAGAAAAAGCCAATGCAGCAGCCGCTGATGCAGCTTTACTCGATCAAACATTACCAAAAGAAGAGCTCATGACCTTGGGTGAGCAAGTCTACATGGCTAGTTGTGCCGCTTGTCATCAGCCAACAGGTATGGGGTTGCCAGGCGTGTTTCCTGCGTTGAAAGGCAGCCCAATCGTGTTAGGTGATGTGAAAGACCACATTGATGTTGTGTTACATGGCCGCCCTGGTACGGCGATGCAAGCGTTTGATAAGCAGCTTTCAATTAAGCAACTTGCTGCGGTTATTACCTATAAGCGAAATGCATGGGGTAATGATACAGGCGATGTGATCCAACCGAGTCAAATTCAAGCCGCGATTGATGCAGCAGCGGAGGCGAAATAATGAGTAACGTTATTAATGAGCAAGCAACAGGGCATGCGCATCACGACCATCATCATCCTGCGAAAGGGTTTAAGCGTTGGCTTTACACCACCAATCATAAAGACATTGGGAGTTTATACCTGATCTTTTCTCTTACCATGTTCTTGATTGGTGGAGCGATGGCTATGGTGATCCGCGCTGAATTATTTCAGCCAGGATTACAGTTAGTCGATCCGCACTTTTTTAACCAAATGACCACGGTACATGGTTTGATCATGGTGTTTGGTGCTGTTATGCCCGCATTTACTGGGCTTGCTAACTGGATGGTGCCTATGATGATTGGTGCACCTGATATGGCGCTGCCGCGCATGAACAACTGGAGCTTTTGGATATTACCTTTCGCATTTTTAATCCTGCTAGCTTCTTTACTCATGCCGGGGGGCGGTCCTGCATTTGGCTGGACATTCTACGCACCACTTTCCACCACTTACAGTAACGATAACACTGCACTATTTGTATTTGCCGTACATATCATGGGTATCAGCTCAATTATGGGGGCGATTAACGTTATCGTGACTATCGTCAATCTAAGAGCGCCCGGTATGACGTGGATGAAACTGCCACTGTTTGTCTGGACTTGGTTAATCACCGCATTTTTGTTAATTGCTGTAATGCCTGTTTTAGCAGGGGCGGTCACAATGGTGTTGACCGATAAATACTTTGCAACGAGCTTTTTTGATGCCGCGGGAGGGGGCGACCCCGTGATGTTCCAGCATATCTTCTGGTTCTTCGGTCACCCTGAAGTGTACATCATGATTTTGCCGGCCTTTGGTATTATTTCGACTATTGTGCCAACCTTTTCACGCAAAAAGTTATTTGGCTACGCTTCTATGGTGTATGCAACCTCATCGATTGCTCTTTTGAGTTTTATTGTGTGGGCACACCATATGTTTACTACCGGGATGCCTGTAGCCGGTGAGCTGTTCTTCATGTACGCAACTATGCTCATTTCGGTACCCACAGGGGTTAAGGTGTTTAATTGGGTGGCTACTATGTGGCGCGGCTCAATTAGTTTTGAAATTCCGATGATGTTTGCCATCGCCTTTATCGTGTTGTTCACTTTGGGTGGTTTCTCTGGCTTGATGCTCGCGATTACTCCGGCTGACTTCCAGTATCACGATACCTACTTTGTGGTGGCACATTTCCATTATGTGTTAGTAACAGGCGCCGTGTTCTCAATTATGGCGGGAGCTTATTACTGGCTACCAAAATGGACAGGCAACATGTACAACGAAACACTAGCGAAATGGCATTTCTGGCTATCGCTAATTAGTGTCAACGTATTGTTCTTCCCTATGCATTTTGTTGGCCTTGCGGGTATGCCACGTCGTATCCCTGACTATGCTCTGCAGTTTGCTGATTTTAACGCCATTATCAGTATTGGTGGCTTTGCATTTGGGCTATCGCAACTGTTGTTTGTGCTGGTGGTATTCAAGTGCGCCAGAGGGGGCGAAAAAGCACCTGCCAAAGTATGGGAAGGTGCCGAAGGTCTGGAATGGGAGGTTGATTCTCCTGCGCCTTATCATACCTTTGAAACACCGCCGGAGATCAAGTAATGAACCATGCACCTTTGCTAAAGAAATTGCTGATCACATGCTTACTCATGTTCGCATTTGCTTTCGCTCTGGTGCCGCTTTATGACGTGTTTTGCGATGTTACAGGATTAAACGGTAAGCCATCTCTTGAGCAAGCGAGCGCAAGTGAAACAATAAATACACAACGCCAAGTTGATGTCAGTTTTACGACGCATGCTCAAAGTGGCGCTCCATTTAAGGTGCAGTCTGAGCAGTACAGCGTATCGGTGCAACCAGGCGCAATGCGAGAAGTTAAGTTCTCAGCAAAAAACACCAGTAATGAAGACAAAGTCATGCAAGCAATTCCATCAGTATCACCGGGAAAAGCGGCCAAGTACTTACATAAAATTGCCTGTTTTTGTTTTGATCAACAACCTTTAAAGGCAGGTGAAGAAGTTGAATTTACCTTGCTGTTTTATGTTGATACTGAATTACCCGACGATGTTGAGGAACTGACATTGTCGTACACCATGTTTGATATTAGCGGGCAGATTGTGGCTAAAAACGATTAAAAGCCGCCAAGCTAATTGCTAATTGGGAGCAAACAAAATGAATCAAAATTACGAAAAATATTATGTTCCAGCACAAAGCCCTTGGCCAATAGTTGGCGCCATCGCAATGTTTTTAATTGCTGTTGGTGCCGGTTTAACTGTGATGCAAGCAAGCAGTGAGGCCAGTGGTGCGCAGTATGTTTTATATCTGGGCCTAGCTATCTTGTTTTATATGCTATTTAGCTGGTTTAAAAATGTTATTGAAGAGTCTCACCAAGGGCTTTACTCAGCACAAATGGACCGTTCATTTAGACAGGGTATGAGCTGGTTTATTTTTTCTGAAGTGATGTTTTTCATGGCGTTTTTTGGCGCTCTCTTTTATGCCCGTATGATTTCAGTGCCTTGGCTTGGTGGCGCTGGCAATAATGCCATGACCAACGAAGTGCTATGGCCTACCTTCGACGCAGTGTGGCCGCTATTAACTACGCCAGCGGGCGAGACCACACAGGCTATGGGCTGGCAAGGTCTACCCCTGATCAATACGCTGATTCTACTTACCTCATCGGTCACAATTCATTTTGCCCATGTTGCTATGGAAAACAATAAGCGCGGCGCTCTAAAGGTATTTTTATCGATGACGGTCGTTCTGGGAGCCATTTTCTTAGGCCTGCAAGCCTATGAATATATGCATGCCTATCAAGATCTAGGTTTGACCTTAGATGCGGGGGTTTATGGTAATACCTTCTTCTTGTTAACCGGTTTCCACGGAATGCACGTGACCTTGGGTACCATCATACTGTTAGTTGTATTACTGCGAATTTTTAAAGGCCACTTCACGAGTGATAAGCACTTTGCTTTTCAGGCAGCTGCTTGGTATTGGCACTTTGTAGATGTGGTGTGGCTGTGTTTATTTGTATTTGTGTACGTGCTGTAGCTTTGTGAATGGGTGACGGATTGGTTTGAATTAAACCCAGTTTTAAGGCTGCAATGATGATGATCAGTACAACACCCGAAAACAGCACTCGACGACCTAAATAATGAGACATGGGCTTTGAGTGCTCTTTTGATGAAATCATCACAAACAAGGCTCTGAATAGGTTGAACACGATATATAACAATAACAACACAATGATG
Source organism: Pseudoalteromonas sp. S4492 (assembly GCF_005886115.1). Taxonomy (NCBI): domain Bacteria; kingdom Pseudomonadati; phylum Pseudomonadota; class Gammaproteobacteria; order Alteromonadales; family Pseudoalteromonadaceae; genus Pseudoalteromonas; species Pseudoalteromonas sp. S4492. The sequence goes on along the minus strand of NZ_PNCP01000011.1, from coordinate 86,610 downwards.
ATTTTAATCATGTTAGGTCTTCCAAATGCAGTTGATTTTGTGGCGTAAACAAAAGCTTAGCTCAATTATCGCAATTTGCGTTGTGGTACTTGCAGTGCTTATTTGTTTACGACTCAGTGTTTGGCAATACCAGCGAGGCGAACAAAAGCAGCAGCAATTAAGTCAGTTAGCCGTTTCTAAAGAGCAAGGAGTTATGAACTGGCAAGCACTGCAAAGCTTGCCAGCAGATTTGAATAAAACGGGCTTGCAAGTAAAGGTTTCTGGGGAAGTAAATAAACAGCATTACTGGTTGCTAGATAATCAAATTTATCAAGGGCAAGTGGGCTATGACTTACTGGCAGCGGTAACAATTGCAGGTGAAAAAGCACCATTAATCGTTAATTTTGGCTGGCTTAAAGCCCCTCAAGATCGAAACCAGTTACCTGTAGTTGCATGGCCAAGCACAGCCACGTTTGCTGCTACTGTGCAATTAAAGCAAGGCAACTTAAAAGGCTTTACGCTAGCAGATCAAATTGGTGCAGAACAAGGCTGGCCAAAGCGTATTCAAGGTATTGATTTAGCGATTTTTAGTGCTCAGTTGGCAGAGCCAGTACAAGGTTTTATTGGTTATCGTAATGAAGCAGATGGTATCGCAACCCCGCATTATAAAAGTGTCGTGATGGGGCCTGATAAACACTACGCCTATGCCGTGCAATGGCTGTTAATTGGTTTAGCGTGTGTCGTAATTGCTTATTTTGCGATGAGAAGGAGAGGTTATGAAAATAAACCCACTTAGTTTATTTGCACTTTGTTGTTTTGTGCCGCTGGCACTGGCATATGCAGCACTAAAACTCGACTGGTTACCGAGTGGTTCAAGTAATTACGGTGAGCTTTTAAGTGAAGAAGTGAAATTAGCAGATTGGCAACACGGTGAGCCCAAACAATGGACTATAGCGCTCAACTACCCCAAAGAGTGCCGAGCTGTGTGTGAAAGCCAGCTAGCGAGTCTCGATAACTTGTATGTCGCGTTAGGTAAAAATCAGCAAAAAGTGGATGTTGCTGTACTGACAAATCAACAGCAAGTATCAGCAAGTTGGCGTCTTTTAGCGGCAAATCCTGAACTGAAAGCGGGAGACTTATACTTGGTTGATCACATGGGATTGGTGGTGCTGCATTACCCTTACACTGCTGAGCCCGAACAAAACAGACTCATTCAAAAAGGCTTACTGAAAGATTTAAAAAAATTACTTAACTATGCGCGTTCGAGCTAAACCTCAGTAAGGGGATAAAGATGTATAAAAATTATAAATACCTTGTCTTAATTACGTGTTTCTTCTCAATTCTGGTTGTGGGGCTTGGTGCTTACACTCGTCTCAGTGATGCAGGGCTTGGTTGTCCTGATTGGCCAGGTTGCTACGGTTTTTTGACTGTACCAAAACATGAAAGTGCTTTATTACATGTTGAACAAAACTACCCTGATATGATGTTTGAAGCCGCAAAAGCGTGGAAAGAAATGATCCATCGCTATTTTGCCGGTGCCCTCGGTTTACTTATTTTAGCTTTGTTTGTTTTTGCCTGGTTAAAACGCCAATACCCAGCAACACCGGTTAAACTGCCTTTAGCACTTTTATTGTTGGTTGTGTTTCAGGCTGCTCTAGGTATGTGGACAGTAACCATGAACCTTCAGCCCTTGGTTGTTATGGGGCACTTGCTTGGCGGCTTTAGTATTTTATCTTTGGTGTTTCTGCTGTATTTACGCCTCACTACAGAGCCTATTGCAAGTCGTGATAGCGGTGCAAAGCCCTATTATCGTTTAGCTCTGGTGGGGTTGGTGGTACTTGTGCTGCAAATCGCCTTGGGTGGTTGGCTTGCTGCAAATTATGCCGCTCCACACTGTAATGGTTTACCGCTGTGTAGCTACGGGCAACCGTTTTCTTTAAAGAGCGTGTTTCAATTACCGCTTGAGCATAGTACCTATGAATATGGTGTGTTATCGCAGCAAGCGCGTATGTCTATTCATCTTCTACACCGTATTTGGGCACTGGTTACCTGTGTAGTATTAGCGTTAATCATGTGGCGCATTTATTCACGATGTTACTCACGAAAAATTAAGCACTGCACGGTAACGGTCTTAGTCGCTTTGCTATGCCAAATTTGTTTAGGCCTTGCCGTTGTGCATTGGCATTTCCCGTTAGGTGTTGCGCTTGCACATAATTTAATGGCAGCACTATTACTGCTTAGCATGGTACGACTATGCTTCCACTTAAAAGTAAGAACCTAGGAGGCTGTGATGGCACTATTATTAAGTACAGAAAAGTCTTTTTTGAGCCAAAGTTCAGAATTACTGAAAGATTATTTAGCGATCAGTAAATTTAAAGTGGTGGCGATGCTCGTGCTAACGGCATGGGTTGGATTAGCTTTGGCGCCTGATGTAGGACGAGGCGTGTTTGTGCAGCTTGCAAGTTTGTTGGGTATTGGTTTGTTATCGGCCGCTGCTGCCGTGATCAATCATGTAGTAGATAGTGAAATCGACAGCAAAATGGCACGTACTCGACACCGTCCTGTGGCTAAAGGTCGGCTCAGTAAACAGCATGCATTGAGCTTTGCAGCTGTTATTGGCGTGCTAGGTTTCATTATGCTTATGGTGTGGGCTAATACACTCACGGCAATTCTGACTTTATTTGCACTCGTCGGCTATGCTTTTATATACACGTCGTTTTTAAAGCGTGCTACTCCACAAAATATTGTGATTGGGGGCTTAGCGGGTGCGATGCCGCCGCTGTTAGGGTGGGTGTCTGAAACAGGCCACATGGCTGCCGCTCCTTGGCTGTTAGTGATGATTATATTTACTTGGACCCCGCCGCATTTTTGGGCTTTAGCGATAGCGCGTAAAAGTGATTACGAGCGTGCCAAAATTCCAATGTTGCCTGTTACTCATGGTATTGAGTTTTGTAAAACTTGCGTCGTTGGCTATAGCATTTTACTTGCCCTAGTGTGTGTGCTGCCTTATTTAATTGGCATGTCAGGGCTGATTTACTTGCTTGGTGCGAGTGTTTTAAATGCGATATTTATTTATAAAGCGTTAAAACTAAAAATTGCCCCAAAAGATGATACTGCAATGGATTTATTTCGTTTTTCAATCGTGCATTTAATGCTACTCTTTATCGCCTTATTCATTGATAAATGGTTAGTTTTATGACGCGAATCGTCGCTTTTTTATGTTTTAGTGCGGTGTTGTTTGCAGCAGGATGTGGCAAAAGTAATACCGCTCCTGAAGTTGAGGCGCTGGTTTATGAGCAAGCAAAGCCGATTAGCCCGTTTTTGTTAACCGATCAACATGGTGAGCCTGCTGATAACAGCCAATTTATGGGGCATTGGAATTTAGTCTTTTTAGGCTACACCAGTTGTCCAGATATTTGCCCGATGACGTTGGCTAAGCTAACTGCGGTGCAAAAGCAGCTGAGCCAAGACTATAAAGTGCAAGTGTGGTTTGTTGCAGTAGATCCAAAGCGTGATACAACCGAAAAGCGAAAAGCTTACATTGATTACTTTAACCCAGCGTTTCTTGCGGTATCAGGTCCACATAAACAGCTTTTTCCATTTGTTAGAGAGCTTGGCTTAATTTATGCGATTAACGACAGTGATGAGCAGGAATATGCCGTTGATCACAGTGCATCTGTGGTTATGGTTGATGGCGAAGGTGCGGTTCGTGCGATTTTTAAGCCTGAATTTAAACAAGGCAGTGTGCCATTAATCAATGCCACAACTTTGACTGAAGAGTTCAAAAAAATAGCAGATTATTACACTAAGTAATTTTTCTTGGTAAGAGGACTCATTTTCAATAAAAGAAATGCTTCCTTTTTTGATATAAATGGCTAAGCTACTAAAAAATTTTACTATTTTTTGATTCAAATTATGGCATTTTTATTTAGTCAGTCTAAGCTTTTGTTATGAATTGTTTAAAGCAGGGAAAGTATAAGTAATGTTAAAGCTCCCTACTGAATTAGCTATTACTCAGGTCGAAACACTCCATCAAGATTTGCTCCAAGAGTTGTCAGCAAATGATGATATCTGTCTGGATATCAGTGAAGTGACCCGTGCTGACACAGCATCAATTCAGCTTTTATGTGCATTACAGAAGCATTTGCTTTCGGTGCAACACAAAATTATTTGGGTTGGCGAAAGCAAGCCGTTGCAACAGGCAATTAATAGTTTGGGCTTGAGCCATTATCTTGTGCTTGAGAATGCCAATTAAGAGGTTTTTATGAAAAGAATTTTAGCAGTAGATGATTCTGCATCTATGCGCCAAATGGTTGGTTTTACGCTTAAAAAAGCAGGTTTTGATGTGACAGAAGCGAAAGACGGCAGTGAAGCATTAAATATTGCAAAACAACAAAGCTTTGATGCTGTTATTTCTGATGTGAATATGCCGGTAATGGATGGCATTACCCTTATTCGTGAATTACGTAGCTTACCTAATTATAAGTTCACACCTTTACTAATGCTGACCACCGAATCAGGATTAGATAAAAAGTCTGAAGGTAAAGCTGCTGGGGCTACGGGCTGGATTGTTAAGCCATTTAATCCTGAGCAATTGTTAGCGGTATTGAAAAAAGTGATTCGCTAATAATAGGAGCGGGGCATGAGTATAGATCTAAGCCAATTTTTTGAAGTATTCTTTGAAGAAAGCTTCGAAGGACTCGATGCTATGGAGGCTGAGTTATTAAACTTAGTGCCAGGCGAAGAAGACTTAGAGACCATAAATACAATTTTTCGCGCCGCGCATTCAATTAAAGGGGGTAGCGGTACTTTTGGTTTTAGTTCTGTTGCAGATTTTACTCATGTTCTCGAAACGCTGTTAGATCAAATCCGTGAAGGCTCCCGCGATCTTACTGCTGAGCATGTTAATTTACTCCTAAAATCAGTCGACTGTTTACGTGCGCTGCTTAGAGCTTTACAAGCTGAGCAGCAACCTGACCTAACAGAAGCGGATGAACTGCGCGTTAAGTTCGAAGAAATTCTCGGTATGCGTGCTGCAAGTAAAGCACCAGAGCAAGCACCAGAAACTGTTCGCGAAAGCAGTTTTAATACCTACCAAATCGATTTCAAACCACACCACCATTTATTTAAAACCGGTAATGAACCACTGTACATGATCAGTGAATTAGCAGAATTGGGAGAACTTGAAACACAAGCCTTTCAAGATGATGTGCCAGATATTACGAACCTTGCCCCTGAAGATTGTTTTCTGTCGTGGCGCTTTTTCTTAACCACAGATAAAGAACAAAGCTGCATCGAAGAAATTTTCGAATGGGTTGAAGATGACGCTGATATCACTATCACCCTATGCGGTGGTTTGTTTGGTGATGAAGAGGATGTAGCTGTTGAAACTGTTGCTGAAGAGGCTGCGCCAGCGCAAGAGGCTGAGCCTGCTGTAGTTAAAGCTGCGATAGATCCTAAAAAGCCAGCGCCAGTTAAAGCTGCCACGGCAAATGCCGAATCAACTTCAATTAGGGTTGGTATCGACAAAGTTGATTCATTGATCAACATGGTAGGTGAATTAGTGATCACCCAAGCGATGTTAAGTCAATTGGGTGAGCAAGAGATCACTGAAGCAACTATCGCCTCGTTACAAGAAGGCTTAGCACAACTGGCACATAATACCCGTGACTTACAAGAAAATGTCATGCGTATCCGTATGTTGCCAATCAGCTTTGTGTTTAGTCGCTTTCCACGCTTAGTACGCGATATCTCACAAAAGCTTGATAAACAAGTCGAGCTAAAGTTACTTGGTGAACAAACCGAATTAGATAAAACCGTGATGGAGAAACTGTCTGATCCTATGGTGCATCTAGTGAGAAATTCCCTAGACCATGGCTTAGAAACCGTTGATAAACGCGTTGCAGCGGGTAAAAACCCGGTTGGTACTGTGACTTTGAATGCGTTCCATCAAGGCGGCAATATTGTTATCGAGATTATGGATGACGGTCAGGGCCTGAATACCACTAAGATCCGTGAAAAGGCGATTAAAAACGGCCTAATTTCAGAAACCGATGATTTGTCTGATAACGAAATCAATGAGCTTATTTTCTTACCAGGATTTTCTACAGCCGATCAAGTAAGCGACTTATCGGGTCGTGGCGTTGGTATGGATGTTGTAAGGCGCAATATCGAAGCACTAAGCGGCTCTGTTGAAGTGGCTTCTGCACCAGGCGTGGGTTCGACATTTACCATTCGTCTCCCGCTAACGCTGGCTATCTTAGATGGGCAATTAGTCCGGATTGCTGAGCACACTTATATCATTCCGCTGATTTCGATAATTGAGTCATTGCAAATCGATATTAGTAAAGTGAGTCGAGTGGGCAAAGACTTAGATGTGCTGCGCTTACGTGATGAATATATCCCTATCTTAAGGCTTTACAATATTTTCAATCATAAAGGGGCGATTGAAACGCTTGATAAAACCTTGTTGGTTGTCGTTGAAAGTGACAATCAAAAAGTAGGTTTATTAGTTGATGACTTATTGTCGCAACAGCAAGTAGTAATCAAAAGCTTAGAGGCCAATTATCAAAAAGTTGATGGTGTCTCAGGGGCGACAATTTTAGGTGATGGTCGTGTCTCATTGATTGTAGATATTAGCGGTTTGATCAAATTATCTGGACTTAGAAAGCCTGGGAGCCAGGAATTGATTATTGAATCAAAAGCAAATTTGGAGGCGTCATGATTGCACAGCACGACGACCTGCATCACAAGCTCAATCTTGAACAAGATCAAGATGTAAAACAGTTTTTAACCTTCTTCATGGCTGAAGAAGAGTACGGTGTTGATATTTTAACGGTGCAAGAAATTCGCAGTTGGGAAGAAATTACGGTGATCCCTAACTCACCGGATTTCGTCAAAGGGGTTATCAATCTGCGCGGCACCATAGTGCCGATTATTGATTTAAGACTTCGTTTTGGTATTTCAGCCATCGAATACGGACCGTTAACCGTTGTCATCGTACTAAAAGTAAAACTTGAAAACGCATGTAAAATTATGGGCATCGCAGTTGATGCCGTCTCGGATGTCTATAGCATTGCTGAGCATGAAGCGAAGGCGGTGCCACATTTGTCTGACTCAGACAACGCGCAATTTGTTGCGGGTTTAGTCAATGTGGGTGAGAAAATGGTCGCATTACTTGACCTACAAAAAACAATGGACATTTAACTGGGTAGATTAACAAGAAGGTGAAGGGTATGGGATGGTTTAGCAGTCCTAAAAATGTTGAGTCGGAAAATGATTTAGTTATTGCGGCGCTTAAAAAGTCACAAGCGATGATTGAGTTTCAACCGTCGGGGCAGATCATTACTGCCAATGCTAATTTCTTAAACACCATGGGTTACCGACTCGAAGAAATTCAAGGGCAACACCACTCTATGTTTGTTGCTGAAAAAGAGTCGCAAAGCCCAGAATATCAACAGTTTTGGCAGCGATTACGCAGCGGAGAGTTCTTCACTGATGAATTCAAGCGTGTCGGTAAAAATGGCAAACAAGTTTGGATCCAAGGCACCTATAACCCAATTATTGATAGCAATGGTAATGTCACTAAAGTTATCAAATTTGCTACAGACATCACACCTCAAAAAGAACTTGAACGTCAGTCAAAACGTGATGCTGATTTATCAAATGCGCTGCGCGTATGCCAAGCAAATGTGATGATTGCCGATAACGATTTAAAAATTATTTTCGTTAATGAGCAAGTAAAGCAAATGCTGCAAGCTCGTGAATCAACGCTACAAAAAGTGCTACCTAGCTTTTCTGTGGCAAATTTAGTGGGCACGTGCGTTGATGATTTTCATAAACAGCCATCGCATCAACGTGAATTACTAAAAACATTATCTGAACCATACAAAACCACATTGCGTTTGGCAGGGCTTATTTTTAGCTTGATTGCGACACCTTGGGTGAGCGCATCTGGTAAGCGATTAGGTACTATTGTTGAGTGGCAAGATATTACTGATAGCGTAAATAAAGCTGAAGCGGAAAAACGTGAAGCAGAAGAAAATCTTCGTGTTCGACGCGCGTTAGACCGTGTGGCAACCAATACCATGATTGCTGACGCTGAGAACAACATCATTTACATGAACGAAGCGGTTCTGAATATGATGAAGATTGCTGAAAGTGATCTACGCAAAGATTTACCTAACTTCAACAGTAATAATCTAGTGGGTCAAAATATCGATGTATTCCACAAGAATCCAGCTCATCAACGCAATATGCTTGCTAAGCTAAGCAGTACTTACAGCACTGAAATTCAAGTTGGCGGTCGTACTTTTGGTTTGGTCGCAAACCCTATTTTTACCCCTGAGAACGAACGTATTGGTACGGTCGTTGAATGGGAAGACAGAACGGCTGAAGTGGCGATTGAAAAAGAAATTGCTGGCCTTGTTGCTGCTGCGGGGAGTGGTGACTTAGAAGCCCGTGTTGAAGAAGCGGGTAAACAAGGTTTCTTCTTACGTCTAGCGCAGGGCTTAAATAGCCTTGTCAGCATCGTTGATGATGCAGTAAAAGACACAGGCAATATGCTTGATGCTATGGCGAACGGTGACTTATCAAAACGTATTGAGCAAGACTATCAAGGTTCATTCGATAAGCTAAAACGTGATGCAAATGCCACGGCTGATAAGCTTACTGAAGTGATTAATCGTATTAATACCTCAGCAACGTTGGTGGCCAGTGGTGCAGAAGAAATCTCACAAGGTAATGCTGATTTAAGTCAACGTACTGAAGAGCAGGCTTCATCACTTGAAGAAACAGCATCAAGCATGGAAGAGATGACCAGTACGGTTCGTCAAAATGCTGATAACGCAAAAGAAGTGAATGAACTAGCTGAAGAAACACGTACTAAAGCACAAAAAGGTGGTGAAGTTGTAAATCGCGCTGTAACCAGTATGTCGGCAATTAATGAATCAAGTAAGAAGATTGCAGACATCATCAGTGTTATTGATGAAATTGCCTTCCAAACAAATCTACTTGCGCTGAATGCGGCAGTCGAAGCTGCACGAGCTGGTGAGCAAGGTCGTGGATTCGCAGTTGTTGCAGGTGAGGTTCGTAACTTAGCGCAACGTTCAGCAGCCGCAGCAAAAGAAATCAAAGAATTGATCCGAGACAGTGTTGGCAAAGTTGAAGATGGTACATTACTAGTTAATGAATCAGGTTCAACATTACAAGAGATTGTCACTGCTGTACAAAAAGTAACAGCAATGATTTCTGATATTGCCCAAGCTTCTGAAGAGCAAAGCTCTGGTATTGAGCAGGTTAATAAAGCCATTGCTCAAATGGATGAAATGACCCAGCAAAATGCTGCTTTGGTTGAAGAAGCCTCTGCTGCAGGCGAATCAATGGCTGAGCAAGCTAATGATATGCGTCGCTTGTTAAACTTCTTCTCGTTGTCAAATAACGAGATGGATATTACTAGCCGCGCAAGTTCGGCGCCAGCAGCTAAAAAGCCGAGCTCACCAGTGCGCTCAGCACCAAAAGGCAATAACTTTGTTGACCCTAGTGATGAGTGGGAAGAGTTTTAAACTCTTCCCAATTTAATTCTAACTAGTTAATTGCATCTAATGCTAAAGCTGCAGGGTCAGGCACATGAAAGAGTTTCTACTAACGGATAGTGACTTTAAAGCTATTTCCTCACAAGTATACGATGCTTGCGGCATTGTTTTAGCTGAGCATAAACGCGAGATGGTTTACTCGCGTTTAGCAAGGCGAATACGCCACCATAAACTGAAGAACTTTAAAGAATATTTAGACTTTCTTGAAGAGCACAAAGAGCAAGAGTTTAGTGAGTTTATCAATGCTATCACCACTAACTTGACTTCTTTTTTTCGCGAGCCACATCATTTTAGTTATCTAAAAAATACCATAGTGCCAAAGCTATTGGTTAGTAATGCCAAGCAAAAGCGCGTGCGGGTGTGGTCTGCCGGTTGCTCAACGGGCGAAGAGCCTTATACCATTGCCATGACCTTAAGCGGTTTATTTCCATCTGATTGGGATGTGAAAATTTTAGCGACCGACTTAGATTCAAATGTACTTGCTAAAGCACAAGGCGGCACCTATACCGCTGCCAATGTGAATGGTTTAGACCAAAGTCATCTGAAACGCTGGTTTTTAAAAAGTCACGATGGTCAGTTGTATAAAGTAAAACCTGAGCTGCAAAAGAATATTTTCTTTAAACGTCTAAACTTATTACAGAACTGGCCAATGCAAGGGCCATTTGATGTTATTTTTTGCCGCAATGTAGTGATCTATTTTGATAAACCGACAAAAGATACTTTGTTTAAACGTTATTACGACATACTGACCGAGTCTGGTCACTTATTTTTAGGGCATTCAGAAACCCTCGGTAAGGATCACAAAGAGTTTAAGAATTTAGGCCAAACTATCTATCAAAAAGGTGGTCTATGAGTAGTCATTTTAAACCTGTACTTCCCGGTTTTGATCACGTTAAGCGGTTTTGGGATGGCAAGCGCCACAAAGTGGTTGCCAAAGTATTGCCGGGTGAGTTTTATGTTTCCAAGTCTGATGAACTAATTACAACGGTGCTAGGTTCATGTATTGCTGCGTGCATTTACGATGAAGGTTTAGGCATTGGTGGTATGAATCACTTTATGCTGCCAGCAGAAAAAGGCGTTGATCCTAGCAACGCACATAGCCTTAATTGCCGTTATGGTAACTGGGCAATGGAATACTTGATCAATGAAATCCTAAAAAATGGTGCTTCTAGACGCAATCTCAAAGTGAAACTGTTTGGCGGAGGGAAGATTATCCGTTCAATGACAGATATTGGTGTTGGCAACATTCGTTTTGCAAATGCCTATGTACTTGAAGAGGGTTTAGATTTAGTATCCCATGATGTTGGCGGACCTTGGCCACGTAAGGTGATGTTTGATCCGCAAACAGGCAAGGCTCAGGTCAAAAAAATGCGTGAATTGCACTCTGATAAACTCGAAAAACGTGAAATTAAATACTTACACGATATTGAGCAGCAAGATGCAGAAACGGATATTGAATTATTTTAGGAGAGCATATGATCAAAGTACTCATAGTTGATGATTCTGCTTTGATCCGTGGTTTACTCAAGGAAGTTCTCGAGCAAGCGCAAGACATTCAAGTCGTTGGTGCGGCAGAAGACCCTTATCAAGCCCGAGATTTAATTAAGCGCCTTAATCCCGATGTCTTAACACTGGATATCGAAATGCCAAAAATGGATGGATTAAGCTTTTTAAAAAACTTGATGCGCCTGCGACCTATGCCAGTGGTAATGATTTCAACACTGACTCAAAAAGGCTCACCCATCACATTGGAAGCCCTTGAAATTGGTGCTGTTGATTTTATTGCTAAGCCAACCATCAATGTCACAGAAAACCTGCAACGCTATGCGCATTTACTTCATCAAAAAGTTCGCACTGCCGCAGGTGCCAGAATACGCGCCTTTAAAGAATTAAAAGTTGAAGACGACAGCGCCTTAGCTACATTGCAATTTAAGGCCAATAGCGTACTAGCCATTGGGGCTTCGACGGGTGGCACCGAGGCAATTAAAGAAGTACTCGTGCGCATGCCAGAAAATTGCCCACCGATTGTGATTACTCAGCATATTCCGCCGGTTTTTAGTACCTCGTTTGCGATGCGCATGGATAGAACGTGCAAAATAAACGTTAAAGAAGCTGAACATGGCGATAAGCTGCAACCGGGATGGGCGTATATTGCACCGGGGGATCAGCATTTAAGTGTGGTGAAAAAAGCCGGAGGCCTGTTTTGCCAGCTTGATTCGAGTGAGTTGGTTAATCGCCATCGCCCAGCAGTCGATGTGCTATTTAACTCCCTCGTTGTTGCTTGCCCTAAAGCGACAGTAGCGGCGTTATTGACCGGTATGGGCAGTGATGGCGCACAAGGCTTATTGGCATTAAATCAAGCAGGAGCTTACACCATCGCGCAAGATGAATTATCGTCGGTGGTGTGGGGAATGCCAAAAGCCGCAGTAGAACTCAATGCGGCTAATGAAGTGGTTCGCCTTGATAAAGTGACAGCACAAATGCTAAAACAAGCGGTTAAGGTACAATAACCCAAGGTTGTGAGAACCAGTAATAACTGCCTTTCATCGCAATAGAAGGGGCCGTGCAGTTAAAGCGAGAGCGGCCTTTTTTCAGTTTTTCAGGTGAGGTGATCTTCACCGTATCTTTACTAAGCCAGGTTAAATCAGCTTGACCAATGCCTGAGACATAACAAGCAAACTGACTTTTATGGAAGTCCTGCATATCAAATTGCATCGTTAAACTAGGTGGGTTTTCGTCTGTCACGCTGTCTGAGTAGGTAAGCTGTTTGATAGTGAAGGCTTGAGAGTCGAGTTTAGTAGCAAGCGTATCAAGCTTTGAGTAAAACCCTGATGCCGGAAAGCGTGGTAATCGAGTAAAGTCAGAGTGGATACCTACAGCACCTGAATGCTGTCCGATGCCAACATATCCAAGTGATTTAACTAACTGCTGCAATGCATTATTAAATTCGCCATAAGGGTAAGCAAGGTATTTGTAATCATGGCCAATTTCTTCTTTAATGCGCTGCTGGGCAGATAAAATGTCTTCCTTAGTACGAGCAAGCCATGCTTCTTCACTCTCGCCCGGCTGTTTGCGATGCAAGTAATTATGAATTTGCGTGTGGTTGCTAATTAACGCCCCTTTATTTGCTAGCTCTTTTAATTGCTGCCACGTCATCACATAGCTTTTGCCTTCATCAATAAGCTCAGGATTTACGAAAATAGTATACGGGTAGCCAAACTTTTCTAAGATAGGCGCTGCTTCTTCATAATTGTTTTTGTAGCCATCGTCGAAGGTAATTGCGACCGTTTTATCTGTTAGCGGTTGGCCTGCTTGTAGTGAGGCAATAAGCTCGTTTAATGGAATAACCGTAAACTTGTGATCGTGTAAATATTGCATGTGCTCAGTGAATGTTTCGCTGCTGACGCTGGTTACCGCTGGAAGGGTTTCACTGACGTGATGATACTGTAGAATGACTGCGCCATGGGCACGCAAAGATAAACCTAACAGGACTGCAAATACTACATGAAACATTTTCTTAAACGTCATAAGGCACACCATAAAAGTTTACTGTTATTAGCCGGTCCGATGATTTTATCAAATATTACCGTGCCAATGTTAGGTTTAGTTGATACTGCTGTAATCGGCCACTTAGGAAGCGCTCACTATTTGGCTGGTATAGCGCTCGGTTCAGCAGTTATCTCGTTATTATTTTGGCTAGCGGGCTTTTTGCGCATGAGTACCACAGGCTTGGTTGCACAGGCTTATGGTAAACACGATCACACCTTACTTGCCGAGCTATTAAAGCGCAGCTTGTTACTAGCGACAGCGGTTGCGCTGCTCTTAATTGCGCTGAGTATACCTATTCAATCCTTAATGGCATATTTATCAAATGCCAATGAAGCTGTTTTAGAACAAGCAAATAGCTATTTTTCGATTCGTATTTTTAGTGCACCTGCTGCTTTATGTAATTTGGTTTTACTTGGTTGGATGTTGGGGGTGCATTATGGTCGAGGGCCGTTTTATTTATTACTTATCACCAATATAACCAATATTGTACTCGATATTTATTTTGTGGTGTTTCTTGATTGGGGTGTGGCTGGAGCTGCGTGGGCGTCTTTAATTGCTGATTATATCGCCCTCGGTTTTGCACTTATGCTCGTTACTCAACTTGCGAAAAAACAAGGTGTTAACCTTGCCGTGAAAGCCTGGTTGAGTGTTGCTAAGTTGCTTGATTTAGTGAGCTTAAATCGCGACATTTTTATTCGCTCACTGGCACTCCAACTGTGTTTTAGCTTTATGACTTTTTATGGCGCGCGTATCGGTGAAACAACCTTAGCGGCTAATGCGGTATTGCTAAACTTTTTAATGTTGGTGAGCTTTGCACTTGATGGTATTGCTTATGCGAGTGAGGCAAAGGTTGGAAAGGCCAAAGGTGAACACAGTAGCCAACACATACAGTTATGGGTGAAATTAAGCCTGTTTTGGGGTGGGTTATTTGCGCTGTTTTATAGCCTTATATTTTTATTATTTGGCGAGGCAATTATTCGCTTACTGACCGATGTGCCCGAAGTTATTAGCCTTGCAACGGTTTACTTGCCTTGGGTGATTATATTGCCTATTGCGGCGATGGGTTGTTTCTTATTTGATGGCGTATTTGTCGGTTTAACCCGTGCTAAAGACATGCGTAACACCATGCTATTTAGTGCTGTGGTGGGCTTTTTTGGGCTGTTTTGGCTAGTGAGTAGTTGGCAAAATCATGGTTTATGGTTTGCGATGACGAGCTTTATGCTGATGCGTGGATTAACGCTGTGGTTTCGCTACCGTAGAATCGTCAACAACCAGCAATTATTAGAGTAAATTATCGCTGAAGATTTATTTCCAAAGATCGGGGTCGTGATCTTTTGGGGATGAGCGCTCTAAAACCTGTGCAAAACGGTTGGCAAAAATACCTAAATAGCCCCAACCTGCCAAGAATAAAGCGAGAGCTAAAATAATCAGGCCAATTAACTGAAATAGTGCAGGCCCATAGTAACCTATGGCAATAAAAATCACGGCCAGCACAAACAGTGCTAGGCCGCGAAGAAAGCGTTTTAAGCTTAATTTGGGGTCGCTACCTAAGCGAAATACCCACTTTTTAAGCATGCTTAGATACCGTTAGTAGTAAGAGTGCTCACCAGATTGGTGATCAGTAATGTCTCTTACACCATTGATTTCATCAAACTTGGCGATCATTTCTTTTTCGATGCCTTCTTTAAGCGTGACATCAATCATTGAACAACCGTTACAACCACCACCAAATTGCAGTACCGCGATACCGTCAGCTGTAATTTCTACTAGGCTAACTTGGCCGCCGTGGTTTGCAAGCTGTGGGTTCACTTCTGTTTCAAGCATGTGTTGTACACGCTCTTGTAGTGATGCATCGTCGCTTAATTTGCGTGCTTTTGCGTTTGGCGCTTTAAGCGTTAACTGAGTACCCATTTTGTCTGTTACAAAATCGATTTCAGCTTCTTCTAAGAAAGGGGCGCTTTCTGCATCAACAATGGCATCAAAACCATTAAATGGTAGACGAATATCAGTCGCTTCAACGGCGTCTTCTGGGCAGTAAGAAACACCACACTCAGCCTGCGAAGTACCTGGGTTTACTACAAACACACGGATGTTCGTTTGTTCAGCTTGGTCTGCTAAAAGTTTAGCAAAATGAGATTGTGCAGATTCAGAAATAGAGATCATAAAACGGACTATACTTGACTAAATTACTCGGATACTGCCTATCATACTCCGCTCATCGTGTTGTCGCCAGTGTTGAGCGTAAAAAGTTGCATCTATTTTATCGAATGGTAGCGTTAAAACATCAAATAATTACGGGTGCTATCTATGCGTTTAATAATAACAATATTAACCATGCTAGTGAGCGTTAGCGCATTAGCAAAACCTCTTTCTTATTACTTTGAACAAGATGTGAAATTTGACCCAAGTATTCCAACCCCTGAACAGGTGTTAGGTTACGAAGTCGGTGAGTGGCATGTACGTCACGATCAGCTTGTGCAATATATGCAAATTTTGGCCGAAAAAAGCGACCGAATGAACTTTAAAGTGATTGGTCGTACTCATGAGCAGCGCCCACTGGTGATGTTAACTATCACAGCGCCAGATAAGCTGGGTCAAGTGGAGCAAATTCGCAAGGCGCACTTAGCTCGCTTAAATGGTGGGGCGAGTGACTCAAGCAAACAGCCTGCGGTTGTATGGATGGGCTATAGTGTGCATGGTAATGAATCATCAGGCAGCAATGCATCATTACTCGTTGCTTATTACCTTGCAGCAGCACAGGGACCAGAAATCGATGCCTTACTTAATAATACGGTTATTTTACTCGACCCATCACTAAACCCAGACGGGTTAGCGCGTTTTGCTAATTGGGCTAACAGCAACCGTGGTATGAAGTTATCGTCAGATCCAGAAACTCGCGAGCATATTGAAAGTTGGCCGAGCAGCCGTACTAACCATTATTTGTTTGACTTAAACCGTGACTGGTTGTTGTTACAGCACCCTGAATCACGCGCACGTATTGCTCAATTTCATCAATGGAAGCCAAATATCCTAACAGACTTCCATGAAATGGGCCCTAATAGCACGTTTTTCTTCCAGCCGGGGATCCCAACTCGCAAGCACCCAATCACACCTGAAGAAAATGTCACGCTAACCAAAGCAATTGCAAACTATCATGCGAAAACACTTGATGAGCACAATGCGCTTTATTTTACTGAAGAAAGCTTCGATGACTTTTACTATGGTAAGGGCTCAACTTACCCAGACGTAAATGGTGGTGTAGGCATCTTATTTGAACAAGCGAGCTCGCGTGGTCACTTACAAGAAACGATCAACGGACCGCTAAGCTTCCCGTTTACGATTAAAAATCAGTTATTAACTAGCCTATCAACGTTCCAAGCGGCGATTGATAACCGTACAGACTTACTTGATTATCAAGCAAAATTTTACAACAAAGCAGTTGATCTTGCTGGTGATGAAGACTTTAAAGGTTATGTTATTAAAGGCGGCGCGGATCACAGCCGCATGCAATACTTCCTTGATTTACTTAGACAACATCAAATCAATGCATACATGTTAGAAGAGCCGTTAAAAGTAAACGGTCAAAGCTTTTCTGAACAGAGCTATTATGTGCCATTAGCACAGCCACAATTTCGTTTAATTAAAGCGATTTTCAGTGAGCAACAGCGCTTTGTTGATAACACGTTTTATGATGTATCGGGCTGGACACTAGCTCATGCCTTCAATCTAGAATTTGCAAAAGTAAGCAGCAATTGGGGCTTAAATCTTGCCAAAATTCCTTGGCAGCAAAGTGTTAAATCAAGCTTTGCAGCATTACCGCAAAGCTATGCGTACGCATTTAAGTGGGATGATTATCTCGCGCCAAAAATGCTAAATAGTTTACTCGAACAAGGTGTAAAAGCGCGCGTGGCGTTAAGCCCACTCACAGCAAAAACACCATCAGGTGAGATTGCTTTTGCAGCTGGCAGTATTTTGCTTCCTGCGGGTCTGCAAACTGACAGCAACTGGGTGAGTTATTTAAACCAAGCACAAAATGAATTTGGTATTGAAATTACACCCATTAGCTCAGGCTTAACGGTGAAAGGTGCCGATTTAGGTTCTCGTTCAATGGCCGTAGTAAAAGCACCAAAAGTGTTACTCGTGGGTGGTGAAGGTACCAGCCAGTATGAGCTTGGTGAGGTATGGTACTACTTAGATCGCTTTGTTGGTACAGCGCCAAGCATTATCGAAATGAACCGCTTAGATGGTATCGACCTTGAAAACTATAGTCATATCATTCTTGCGCACGGTAATTACAACCGTCTTGATGATGCAACGAAAGTGGCTATTAAGTCGTGGGTTCGTAAAGGCGGCGTTATTTGGGGGCACAAAGGGGGGGCGAAGTTCTTAGCTGATCAGCAGCTACTAAAAGCTAATTACTTATCTCGCCGTGATGTAGCCAGTGCCTTTGATACAACAGGGCTTAGCTATGCCGATAAAGATGACTTAGCAGGCCGTCAGCGTATTGCAGGGGCTATTTTTAATACCTCAGTGGATTTATCTCATCCACTTACCTATTCGCTGAATCGTAATACATTACCTGTGTTTAAGAATAGCACTTGGCTACTTGAGAAGTCAGATGCCCCATTTGTTAACGTACTTACTTACACAGATAAACCGCTTTTAGCTGGCTTTACTGATGACGTAAACGTAGAGCAAGTCGCCGGTGCGGCAGGTCTCATTGCGCATTCATATGGCAAAGGCAGCGTGATAGGTATGACTGATAACCCAGTGTTCCGTGGTTACTGGTATGGCACGAGCCGATTACTGAGCAATGCCTTATTTTTTGGTAATGCGTTTCATGCCTCTGGTGATAAATAATAATAATTAATCATAATGCAGGTTACCTAATCCTGTTAGGCAAGTGAGCATAGCCCATACTTGCTTAGCTCCTGCATTTTTTATGGCTTCTGTCGCAGCATTTATGGTTGCGCCAGAGGTCATCACATCATCAATAATTGCCACCGTTTTTCCCGTTAAATCTTCCTGACAAACAAACGCATTTTGTAGGTTTTTAACTCTTTTCGCTTTACTTAACTGTGATTGCGCTTTGGTTGCTTTTTGCTTGAAAAGAGCAGCGCTAACACTACATTGCTGGCTTTTTAAAACAGGTAACCAAGTTTGACTGACCTGATTAAAGCCGCGTGCTAAAAAGCGCTGATTATGAAGTGGCAGCACAATAAAAAGATCGGGCCAAGTTACATTAACCTGACGAGCTATTTGCAACTGTTTGTCTATCACTTGTGTAAGTGCCACACGAAAAAACTGCTGGTCGTTAAATTTCAATTGCTTGAGCCAAAGTTTAAAAGGTGCTTGATACCACGCACAGGCAATTAAATGATCAAATTGGCTATCAGGAAATGCATCACAGATATCTGGCCTGTGTAACAGGTTTGGGTGGCGTGTAAGGTCAAATAAATTAAGGTCATCTAAACAATGCTGACACAAAGCTTGATTAGCTTGTATGTGATTTTGGCAGCTAATGCAAAAGTTGGGGAATAGTGCCTCAAGTCCTAGTTTTAAGGCATGAGAGAAGCGAGACATTGCATTCATTCCTTTAAACGCTATTATGAGCGCTAAGTGTGGTTGGGAAATACAAAATATGCAAAATGATATGGTGTTATTACATGGCTGGGGAATGAACCAAGGGGTTTGGCAAGTGATCAAACCTGAGCTTGAGTTTTTTCATGATGGTGAAGTCCGTTGCCTTGATTTACCTGGTTTTGGTAATGCGCAGTCAATTCCCACACCTTACACTTTGCATGCTGCAGCTGAGCAACTAAGTACACAGCTCAATGATCAGTCTATTCTTGTTGGCTGGTCGTTAGGGGGGCTTTTTGCCTTGTATATTGCAGCACATTGGCCTGACAAAGTAGCAAAGGTTGTGTTGGTCGCCTCAACCCCATTTTTTGCCCAAACCGACGAATGGCCGGGTATCAAACCTGACGTATTGAACGCATTTAAAGATCAGCTGGTTAGCCACAGAGAAAAAACGATAGAACGGTTTTTGGCGATACAAGCAATGGGCAGTGAATCAGCGCGGGATGATATTAAGCAACTTAAAGCACTTTTAAACCAATACCCAGCACCACAAGAGCAAGCTCTAAGTGCAGGTTTAGATATTTTACAGCAAGATGATTTACGTGAGCTTTTCGCGAAACTTACCGTGCCAGTAAGAGGTATTTTTGGGCGCTTAGATTCATTAGTTCCTTATCGTGCGATTGAAAAAATGCATGCCTTACAGCCTCAGTTTGAATATGAGGTTTTAGATAAGGCGTCACATGCGCCTTTTATTTCTCATAAAGCGGCATTTATATCAGCACTGAAATCAATGTGTTAAGCCAGCCTCTCTGAGAGGCCAGAAAAATCGTGGGATTTAGCTTTATTTTGCTCGTTTTATGAGCGATACTTGACGGGTAGATCTCACTGTTGGAGGGTGTTATGCCAATCAGTTCTGTTTTTAATAATGCGGTAGAAGGTTATAACCGTGCAAGCCAAGGTATCGAAAAGGCGAGCGCTGAGATTAGCCGTGCCTCAATTGATCAGCAAGATGATGCCCAGTTAGCTCAACAACGCCAATTACAAGCGGCAACTCCAAATGAAGCTGTAACTCCGCCAGTTTCACAACCTGCCCCAATTGATGAGTCGCTTGTTAATTTAAAAGTTGAAGAGTTTAATGCCAAAGCTAATATCAACACGATTCAGACTGCTGATGAAGTGCTCGGTACATTAATAGATATTAAAGTTTAGTACTTATGAATATCGTCACTCCGTTTCCTTCGATTAATATCAACACGGCGAATGTGCACACCGAAAGTGCTCGCCGTGATAATCAGTTACGTGAAGTGATCCCGCCACCTGCTGCTGCAAAGCCAAGTAACGCTGAAAATAAAACGCTTAGTGATGGTGATAAAGCAAAACAACCAGGTACTGATGCGGGTACTTATGATGCTAAAGGTCGTCTTGCTGAAGACAAAGTGATTGAAGAGCGCCAACAAGGTAGCGAACAAGGCGAGCCTGAGCAATCAGAACAAGAGCAACAAGAAGCTAAGCAAGAACAGCAAAAAGAGCAAAAGGTTGCTGAGCAAGAGCAACAAGACGCTGAGCAAATTAAAGAGCTAAAAGCCCGCGATACCGAAGTGCGTATTCATGAACAAGCGCATGCAACAGTCGGGGGGCAATATGCTGGCTCACCAAGCTATGAGTATCAGCGCGGCCCTGATGGTACAAACTATGCTGTGGGCGGCGAGGTACAAATTGATGTTGCTGAAATCAACGGTGACCCGCAAGCCACAATCGAAAAAATGAAAACAGTGCGTGCAGCAGCGCTCGCCCCTGAAGAACCATCAGGTGCAGATCGTTCTATTGCCGCAGATGCCACACAAAAGCTCGTTGCAGCGCAGGCTGAGCTTGCCAATCAATCTGATGATGACGATGCTGATTCAGGCAAATCAACATTTAAAATTCATAATGAGTATGCTGAAGATAGCGTAGCTCAAAGTAGCGAAACAAAAACAGCAAAGCGTGATGTAGAAGTCGATGAGCGCGCCACACGTATTGCTAATTTTTATCAAGCAGCAACCTCTCCAGCTAATCAAAATCAGTTCTCTGCTTTTATTTAAGCCCATACTAATTCACATTAATAATTCATCATTTAGTGGGATTAAACCTGTCCTTAACGAGGTTTTATTGCCTCAAAATAGCTCAATTTATTAAATGTTTAATCGAACTTTTATAACAGTTTCTTACATTTAGCCTACAAAAACGAATGTTGTTTCTATTGTGGGTTTGTCTTCGCTTTGGTAAATTGTGCCCGATTTATAATTAGGATGATTAAACAATGAAATACACTCTTCTTGCTTGCGCATTATCACTTGCCTCGACAACAGTAATGGCTGAAAACACTTCACCATTAAGCTATGACTATGTTGAAGCCGGATATAAAAAGACAGAAATTGATGAGCTAAACGATTTTTCTCTTTCAGGTATTGGTATTAATTTTAGTAAGCAATTTGCTGAGAATTGGTTTGTATTAGGACACTACTCAACAGCTTCGGATGACGATAAAGAATCAAGCTACTACGATGGCTATAACGTCTATGATTCATTTGGCAATTTGATTGGTGAATCTCAAATTTCATATTTAGGCAAAGTCGACCTTGATATTACTCGCTTTGAGCTAGGCCTAGGCTATATCTACTCTCTTTCTGATCGCACTAACCTTGATTTCTCAGCAAAAATTGGTCAGCTTAAATTTGAGGTGGATTCAAGTTTTTCAGTGGAAGAAACATATCAAGATTATGTACTTGAAAGTTACTCAGATAGCTACTCAGATTCAGAAACTGCAGATATTTTATCTGCTAACGTACAAATCAGGCACTTATTAACTGATTCATTTGAGATCAATGGAGGCGTTGGCTACGAGCGTTTACATGATGAAGAGAGCGAAAATAATGCAGTATTTCATGTAGGTGCAAACTATGCCTTCACGTCAGCTTGGCTTGTCAGCGCAAGCTATCGTGATGCAAATGATTACTCAGATATCTCACTGGCAGTTCGTTACAATTTCTAACTAGTTAGCGGCTAGAGAAGTTTTTCTCTAGCTGCTTTCCCTTCCCCATTTTTTGTTTCTGTAATCGCATTCTCTACAAAATGCTACATTTTGTATAAATATCCCGCAAAGCGTTTGTTATTAACACTCTTATGTTTATTTGCTGTTAATTTTGTATCCTAACTGTGTACGACTCGGTTTGACCATGCAAAACCCCCTCTGTATATGTTTGCCTGCTAAATAATTTAGTGTGTCAGCTCAAGTAATTTATGAGCTGTTTAGAATTAAATCAGTGGGAATCATATGCAACCTTGCAATAAGAAAATCACACACTTGAAGAAAAGCTCAGTTGCCGTACTTACAGCATTGTACGTCGGTGCTACAGGCTATGCTGCGGCAGAGCCAGGCTTTAACAAAGTGTCAGATAAAGGCTTTTATCAGCCAACATTTACAGCGGAAGATATCGCGAATTATCAACAAGAAAAACAAATCGAAGATCATCCAAGCTTATTAAAGGGGAGTGCTCAGCGCTTAAATCAGCATTACCAAAGTCAGCAGCCGGAACATGTTTTTCAACCTCAAGATGGGGTGACAGGTATTCAAACATACATTGTACAAATGCATGATGAACCTGTAGCAAGTTATCAAGGTGATATTCAAGGCTTCGGCGCTACAGCCATTACAGAGTCACGTTCTTTAATGGTAAAAGAGCGCATTGATACAGCTTCGCAAAGCGTGCGCGCGTATCAAAGCTTTTTAAAACAGCGTCAATCAACAGTATTAAGTAAGGCGCGTGCAATGGGTGCCAATATTGCGATTAAAAAGCAATTTACCCTTGCAAATAACGCGGTTGTTGTTGAAATGACACAAGCTGATGCAGAGCTTCTTGCGACGCAATCAGGCGTAAAGCGTATTACTCCTAACCGTATTTTTGAATTACGCACAGACCGCGGTCCTGAGTTTATTGGCGCAGACCAATTATGGCAGGGTTCAACACCTGCTTCATCGGTTGGTGTTAAAGGTGAAGGTATGGTTGTCGGTATTATTGATACTGGTATCAATACAGACCACCCGGCATTTGCAAGCGACGAAGAGTACAGCAAAAAAAATCCATTAGGTGCCGGTAACTTTTTAGGTGACTGTGAAGAAGAACCTGAGCTATGTAATGACAAGCTGATTGGTGTTCGCTCTTATCCAGAAGTCACAGCGATGAATGCGGATTATCAATTTGCCCGAGCTGATCGTCGTGCTGAAAATGGTGAAGATTACAATGGTCACGGCTCTCACACAGCGAGTACCACGGCGGGTAACTACATAGAAAACACGCCACTTCAAGCTGCAACAGGTGAGAAAGTCAGTGATGGTGAAAACTTACCATTCACGTTTGAAAGCACCAGCGGTGTGGCACCGCGTGCGCATATCATTTCGTACCAAGTTTGTTATGCTGGCCGTTCTGGCGATCTATACTCAGGCTGTCCTGAATCAGCAATTTTATCTGCATTTGAAGATGCGATTGAAGATGGTGTCGATGCTATTAACTTCTCAATTGGTGGTAGCGAAAGCTTCCCATGGGAAGACCCAATGGAAATGGCTTTCTTAAGTGCGCGCGAAGCGGGCATTTCAGTGGCAGCGGCAGCGGGTAACTCGGGTCCTTATTATATTTCAGCGGATCATACATCACCTTGGGTAACCACTGTTGGTGCATCAACCCATGACCGCGTGATGGATTTAGGTGTTAAAACCATTAATAACTTCCAAGGCACTCGCACGCCTTATGCTGGTGAGTACACAGGTAAGAGTTTCTCTGGCGGTATTACTGGCGAAGTTGTTCTTGCTGAAAAATACGACGACCCTAATGAAAGTGATGGTTACGATGCTGCAAGCTGTAACGCACCTTTCCCTGCAGGCACGTTTACGGCTGACCAAATTGTAGTATGTTTACGTGGTGACATTGCGCGTGTTGATAAAGCCAAGAACGTTGCTGCAGGTGGAGCAGGTGGCTTCATTTTACAAAACATTAGTTCGGCAGAGAGTATTGTTGCTGATAACTACGTGATCCCGGGTATTCACTTACCAGCAAGTGCTCGTTACACAATTCGTAACTGGGTGAATGCTAATCCTGGTGGTGCTGCTATTGCGACGATTGGCGAGCCAGAAAATAACTATTCATTTGATGCAGAAGCGGGTAATCAGCTTGCTATCTTTAGTTCTATGGGGCCAAGTTATTACATCAATAACCTTGTTCCGGACGTGACTGCACCGGGTGTTGATATTTATGCTGCGAATGCTGATGACCAACCATTTACAGCTTACCCAAGTGCATCAGATTGGACTTTCATGAGTGGTACCTCAATGGCTACGCCACATGTTACCGGCGCAATGACGCTATTGATGCAAATGCACCCAGATTGGACGCCAGCAGAAATTCAATCAGCACTAATGATGACGGCAAATAAAGTGCGTATTTCTAACGGCGTGACTTTAATTGACCCATATTACAACTTCATGGCTGGTGGCGGTGCAATTGACGTAGCACAAGCTGCAAATGCAGGTCTTATCATGGATGAGACTATTGAAAACTACCATAATGCTAACCCTCGTAACGGTGGTTTAGTTGAGTGGTTGAATTTACCTTCTTTAGTGAACAAAGACTGTGAGCTTGAATGTTCATGGATGCGTACTGTAAAGGCAACAAAAGATGGTACTTGGGATGCAACTGCTTATGGTTGGGCTGTTGAGGGTGAAGACGAAAGCTTTGGTGTAGAAGTTAGCGTAACACCAAGTAACTTCACGCTGAAAGCAGGGGAGACACAAGATGTAATGGTTACTATGAAGTTGCCAAATATCATCGAGTCTAAACTTGATCCCGTTGAAGAGGGTGCGCCTTGGGATAACATCTTAAATAAAGATGCTTGGTTCAACGGCAAAGTGCTATTTAAGAACACTGACGGCGACTTACCAGACGCTCATTTCACATTGGTTGCTAAGAATGTTATTGATGAGCTACCAACCATGGTTGATATCGATATGGCACGTGCCAGTGCATCAGAATCAATCGTTGTTAATACCGATAGCTACAGTGAGTTTACGCCGACTTATTATGGTCTTGTAAAACCAACTGAAGTTACTGCAAATATCTTAGGTGTTGCACCTTACGTGACGAAAGACCGCGTTGAAAAAGCGTGGGATATTCAATCGTTTGAAGTACCAGAAGGTACAAAACGCTTAATGGTTAAAGTTGCATCTACCGAACAAACGACTGATTTAGAAGATCTTGCTGAGCCTCGCTGGCAAATGAAAAAAGCACACTTGGTTGTGGGTTATGATGCTAATGAAAGCGGCTCATTCATGGTGTCTGATGAAGAGATTGCGGAAGATTCTACTGCACTGATCAAAGCGCTAAATGAAGAGATGATTTGTTATTCTTCAAGTAGTGTTGAAGATAACTACTGTAACATTATTGACCCTAAGCCTGGTAAATACTGGTTTGCGACTGCAGCTCTAGCAGGTTTACGTGATGTTGGTTACCAAACAGTGACGCACTACGCCATTGTTAAAGAGCAAAATACCGGTGAATTCAGTGTATCAGCGCCACAGCAGCACAGCGGCAATGGTAACTATGAAATTGCGGTAAATTGGGACCTACCTGAAGCGCAACCGAATGATGTTTACTATGGCGGCTTTGCATTAGGTAATGCTGAAGGTGCTGAAGGCACCCTCGGTTTTACATCGGTTAACTTAAAGCGTGATGCCGAAGCACTCACACTAAATGTTGACCAAGACACGGCTCGCGCTATGGACCTAGTTAACGTTAATGTAAAACTTAAAGCCAACTATGAATCAAAAGCGCGTGACTATTCATTGTCATTGACGATTCCTGAGGGCATGCAAGTTTGGCCACAAACACTAACTTCAAATAATGAGTCGGTGGCTGCTTCGTTAATCGTTGAAGGCAATACCCTGACAATTCAAGGTACACAAGACGCAACACGTAACGTACAACGTGATTATGTGGTAACCAACAACATCACTAACGAAATGTGTAAAACGCCAATGATTGATGAATTCTCGACAGGAGGATATATCGATTTATGGGGTGATTTCCGCATTCAACCTGAAGCTGCTTGGTATGAAGGTGGTTCAAATGTGTTCTTTGATGTTCCAATCGATTGGTTATTCTATAAAAATGGTGCGAAGTTTGAAATTTACAATCAAGTAAATAATAACGAAGTACGTTTACACCCAACAGGAGCAATGCAGTTCACACCTATCTGGTGGATGATGAGTGCGCACCGTGGTCCTGGTTTCTTAGTTGAAGCATTGGCACCATTCTGGCGTGGTTCGTTTGAAATCGAAAACCTTCGCCATCCGACTGATCCAACAGGCCTAACGATTGCTTCTCAATACAAAGAAGAGCGTCCTGACTTAGGTGATCTCGTATTCATGGAATTCGATAATGTGACTGATAAAAATACCGGTGACACGTTCGACTACGAAGTGATTTTGCGTAGTGGTATTGATGACCATGAAGGTATGTTCGAAGCTATCTTTGCTTACGATAACCTAGGCGCTGGTGTTGACGAAGGAACCATCTTTATTGAAGGTGGCGATAGTGTTTATTCAACAACGGCTGGCTTTAAAGAGGGTGCATTAAGCAATGTGATTGGTTATGACGACCTTGGCAAGATCTTACAAGATGACTTAGTGATCTGTTTTGATTATGTCGGCCCAGAGCAAAGTGAAGTTGAGTTTAACTTTACTGCTACGGTTATGCCTGATGCGAAAGGTTCAGTGCAAAATATCACTCTTGATTACCAACTTGGTAGCCAAGAAGGTGGGTCGTTAATGCACTCTATCGGTGTGCAAAGCAACCTGAAAATGAGCGACATTGCTGATATGACGGTAGCTGAAAATGGCCGTATCGATGGTGTTGATGTGATGGTTGTTGATGCAGATCAGTCGCCAAATGAATTAGTGGTAACGGGTGAGAATGTAACGGCTGAAATTGACGGAATGTCGTTTAACCTAATCCCTGATGCACATTTCCATGGTGAAACAATGGTGACTGTCACAGTGCAAGATAAAGCAAACCCAGCAGACAAAGTAAGTAAAGAGTTCTTACTTATGGTTGAATCTGATGGTGTAGAGCTTGGTTGTACTGATACTGCAGCATCTAACTATGATGCGACAGCGAATGAAGATGATGGTAGCTGTGAATACGCTTCACAAGTAACACCAGAAACTGAAGCGAAAGCTAAGAGCTCTTCAAGCGGCTCATTAGGTCACTTTATAGTGTTACTACTGCCATTACTTGCACTTCGTCGTCGTAAGTAATAGCGATAAAGGCTCAGCTCATGAGCCTTTCATAGCAACGTATTTGATTAAGTAAGTTGTTATACAAATAAAAAACCGCGTAAGTTTACACTCACGCGGTTTTTTATTATCGATTGATACCAGTTTGATTAAGTGAACTGGTATTATTTTTTCACTTTTGCATTGGCAAATGCATCTGCAAAGGCATTACCCATGGCAACATTGCCAAATTCGCGTTTTTGCTTAGGTGCACTTTTCGCTATAGCAGCCGGCTTAGGTTTGCTAGCGGGTGCGGCTTTGTTGCTGGTATCAACATCATCGTCTAAACGCATGGTAAAGCTAATACGTTTACGCGCAGCATCTACCTCAACGACTTTTACTTTAACAATATCGCCAGCTTTAACCACTTCACGCGGATCAGAGATAAACTTGTTAGTAATTGCAGAAATATGCACTAACCCGTCTTGGTGTACGCCCACATCAACGAAGGCACCAAAGTTAGCAACGTTAGACACGACACCTTCTAAAATCATACCTGGTTTTAGGTCGTTAATGGTTTCAACACCGGCCTTAAACTCAGCTGTTTTAAACTCAGGGCGCGGGTCACGACCCGGCTTATCAAGCTCTTTGATAATATCGGTAACGGTTGGTAAACCAAACTTTTCGTCTGTGTAATCGTTCGCAACGAGCTTGTTTAGAATGTCAGAATTACCAATTAGGCTATTTACATCTAAGCTGTTCTTCTCGCAGATACGCTTAACAACAGGGTAGGCTTCAGGGTGAACTGACGAGTTATCGAGAGGATCTGAGCCTGTGCTGATACGTAAGAAACCGGCCGCTTGTTCAAAGGCTTTTGGACCTAAGCGTTCAACTTTTTTAAGTTCAGAGCGTTTGCTAAATGAGCCATTTGCATCACGGTAGCTAACAATATTTTGCGCTAATGTTTTGTTTAAGCCAGATACGCGAGTCAATAGTGGTACCGACGCCATATTTAAGTCTACACCCACTGAGTTTACACAGTCTTCAACGACTGATGTTAGCGTTTGACCAAGTTGGCTTTGCGATACATCGTGCTGATACTGACCTACACCGATTGATTTAGGCTCAATTTTTACCAGCTCAGCAAGTGGATCTTGAAGGCGACGCGCAATAGATACTGCGCCACGTAGTGAAACATCAAGGTTTGGGAATTCATTAGCTGCAAACTCAGACGCTGAATAAACAGATGCACCGGCTTCACTAACCATAATTTTATTTAGCTTAAGCTCACTGTTCGCTTTGATCAGCTCTGCAACTAACTTGTCAGATTCACGTGAAGCCGTACCATTACCAATAGCGATTAGCTCAACTTTATGCTGGCGGCATAGTTGTTCTAAAGTACGAAGTGATTTTTCCCAGTGGTTTTGCGGTGCATGCGGGAAAATAGTTTGTGTTGTTAATAGCTTACCTGTGCTGTCAACAACGGCAATTTTACAACCAGTACGTAAACCAGGATCAAGGCCTAACGTAGTGCGTGGACCTGCAGGTGCAGCCATTAATAAATCTTTTAAGTTCTTCGCAAAAACATCAATGGCGCCGGTTTCTGCTTTTTCACGCATTGCACCTAAAAATTCATTCTCAAGATGCAGACTTAACTTAATTTTCCATGCCCATTGCACTACGCCCATTAACCAACTGCTTGCTGCCGAGTTGCTAACATCTAAGCGGTAATGATCGGCAATCATTTGTGCACACACTTGTGCCGGATTTTCAGCACTTGGCTCAGGGTTGATACTAAGTTGTAATACGCCTTCATTACGAGCACGCAGCATAGCAAGTGCACGGTGTGATGGTACTTTTTTCAGTGGTTCTTGATGCTCAAAGTAGTCGCGGTACTTAGCCCCTTCATTTTCTTGGCCAGCGATTACAGT
This sequence comes from Pseudoalteromonas sp. S4492, assembly GCF_005886115.1. Lineage (NCBI taxonomy): Bacteria > Pseudomonadati > Pseudomonadota > Gammaproteobacteria > Alteromonadales > Pseudoalteromonadaceae > Pseudoalteromonas > Pseudoalteromonas sp. S4492. The sequence goes on along the minus strand of NZ_PNCP01000011.1, from coordinate 57,676 downwards.
GCTTTCAATTTGACCATGCTGAGCAATGTGGCTGCGGAATTTAGCAAGTAGTTTGGCGTCTTCTGCAAAACGCTCCATCAAAATAAATTTAGCGCCATCGAGTACCGCTTTTGTATCAGCAAAGCCTGCCTCTGCGTTAATGTAATCAGTCGCGTGTTGTTCTGGGTCGAGGCTAGGGTCGTTAAATAGTGCATCAGCAAGCGGTTCAATACCTGCTTCAATGGCTACTTGTCCTTTCGTACGGCGTTTTGGTTTGAAAGGCAGATATAAGTCTTCAAGCTCAGTTTTACTGTCAGCACTATTAATGTCAGCACTTAGCTCGGCAGTTAACTTACCTTGCTCTTCGATAGTAGCAAGGATAAAGCTGCGGCGTTCTTCTAATTCACGTAAATAAGATAGACGCTGCTCAAGTAAACGTAATTGGGTGTCGTCTAGACCACCAGTCACTTCTTTACGATAACGGGCGATAAAAGGGACTGTGGCACCTTCATCAAGTAATTTGATTGCAGCAACAACTTGTGATTGCTGGGCATTTAGCTCGGTCGCTAAGCGTGCAGAGATATTGCTCATGCATAAACCTTTTTAAAAATAGAAAATCAGTAAAACTGAAGATTAATTGCCTGAATAATATCACAATAAGAAGGCCTTAAAAGCACTGCTTTTAAGGCCTGCAAAAATAGTCTTACACAATGCAGTTTTTAACGCTTAGTGTGGGTGATCTACCTGTTGTAATACTTCGCTAAAGCCATTAGCGATTGGGTTGATATTAACAGGGATATGTAATTTTTTAGCGATTTCACGGGCTGAAATCAAACCACAAATTTCTTGTTTAGCACTGGTCACCAGTAGGAACATCATACCTTGGTGCTCCATTGTTTGTAGCGCATCACCAATACAAGCGTAGCTGATACTTTGCAGGCTCACACCCGCTAAATTGCCTAGAGGAGTCATCACATCATGCAAGGTGATTTCGTCACGATGTAAGTTTAAACGCTGCGCAAGAATCATAATTTTTGAGCTTTGTAAGTCTGCACTAGAGGTAATACCGAGTAGTTTATCTTCGTTATCAACAACTAAAATAAAATCTGAGCAACAGCTATTCGTTTGTTTTAACGCATCAACAATGGTTGTGCCGTAATGAGCGCGTAATGGGTCTTTTTGCGTAAAGCTGTTAAGTACTTTTAAAGCTGGAGAAGTGAGATCGAGTGTTGGCTCAACTTCATTCACTGCATTAGATAATGCGCCATTAGAGATATCTTGAAGACGTAATTCTTTGAAATTATTCATTTTGGTCACCATACATTTTAATAAAACTGAAATAGAAAAATTTGAGTTAATTAAAAAACAGGTGGCCCTCGCTGGTGCGCGCTATAAACAGACGCCTTAGAACAAGCATTAACATACAAAACAACACGTGCATCTGGCAGTGGTTGGGCTACATCAGCGATGAACGCAGCAGTATGTTTGTCGAGGTCGGTGTCTACGTTGGCAGGCTCTGCACTATCACACGCAATAAAATGAGCGGTTGGCGTAACACTGTCTGAATGGCTTTCTATGTCGCTGGCATAAGATATCAAACTCACACTCATTAAAAGTGCGAATACAATGGCATTACTTATTATGCGTTGTATTGCGTTTGACATAGTTACTACCTTCTAAACCTCAAGTAATGATTTATCTTGAGTACCTTTAGTTATAGATCACATTTTTAGACTAAACAATCACTAATTAACGCTTTCTGAATTTTCTGGGAAAAATTATTTTGCATCTGGATACGTTATTTCATTGATGAACCACTCCTTTGCGCCTTCAGGCGTCATCACCGAAAAGTCATCATCCACCTGTTTACCAAGTAGCGCTCGAGCCATCGGTGCATCAATAGAAATGTAGTCTTTACGTTCGTAAATTTCGTCAGGCCCGACAATACGAAAACGCTTAGTTTCACCTTGTTCATTCTCAATTTCGACCCAAGCGCCAAAGAAAACTTTACCCGCTTGCTGTGGATTGTAATCAATGATTTTAAGGTCTGGCATACGTTTACGAAGATAGCGTACACGGCGGTCGATCTGTCGTAAAACACGTTTATTAAACTGATAATCGGCGTTTTCAGAACGATCGCCTAGGCTCGCCGCCCAGGTAACAATTTTGGTAATTTCTGGGCGCTTTTCATGCCATAAGTAATCATGTTCTTGTTGTAATTGCTGATACCCTTCACGGGTTATTAAATTTGTCTTTGCCATTTTACTTAGCCAAAAAAGAAAACCAGCTGCAAGTTATAAAAGTCTATTGCCTTTGTCGAGTGGGATTTTGAAATGTTCAGTAACAATCTAAGCGCGCAATTCGTTTTTTATTCTTAACTTTTTCATTTATATTAATAAGTAACATATTACAAAAAGAATGAAAGTTATGGGACACGAAACGACAAAAGTATTGGTTGTTGATGATGATATGCGCTTACGCAGTTTGCTAGAGCGTTACCTTGTAGAACAAGGTTTTATTGTTCGTACAGCAGCAAATTCAGAGCAAATGGATCGCTTATTAGAGCGCGAAAACTTCCACTTGATTGTATTAGATTTAATGTTACCAGGTGAAGATGGTCTTTCAATTTGCCGTCGTTTACGTCAAAAAGAAAATGACATTCCTATTGTTATGCTTACAGCGAAAGGCGATGAAGTAGACCGCATCATTGGTTTAGAGCTCGGTGCAGATGATTACATTCCTAAACCATTCAATCCACGTGAATTACTCGCGCGTATCAAAGCAATTTTACGTCGTCGTGCTAAAGAAGTGCCGGGTGCCCCTGCTGCCGAAGAAAACGAAATTAGCTTTGGTGAGTTTACTCTTAACCTTGCGACCCGCGAAATGAGTCATGGTGACAAAACAATGTCGTTAACCAGTGGTGAGTTTGCAGTTTTAAAAGCCTTGGTAACACATCCTCGTGAGCCGCTTAGTCGCGACAAGCTAATGAATTTAGCACGTGGTCGTGACTACAGTGCGCTAGAGCGTAGTATTGATGTTCAGGTATCGCGCTTACGTCGTATGATTGAAGTGGATGCGGCAAATCCTCGTTATATCCAAACAGTATGGGGCTTAGGCTACGTATTTGTGCCAGATGGTGAAAAATAACAGTAATGGGCATGTTTCCACGTAGTGCGTTTGGACAAACGGTATTTTTGGTTGCGGCCCTGCTGTTAATCAATCAAATTGTCTCTTATATCACTGTCAGTTTTTATGTTGTTAAACCCACCATAGAGCAAGTTAACTTGATCCTATCGAAACAGGTGAAAACCGTGTTTATTGAATGGGAAGAGGGCGTTGAGGTTAGCAAAGAAGCCTCTGACAAGTTTTTTGAGATCACCGGCATAGAAGTGATGACGCAGCGCCAAGCGATGAGTGAAGGGCTTGCTGAAACTCGCGAGTATTCTATGCTGTCGCGCAGTATGTCGAAAGAGCTCAATGGTTCTGCTCGAGTACGCATTAGTCAGACCGATCCACTTGTTTATTGGGTTGAAGCCCCGCAAGCTCCGGGTTATTGGGTGCGCGTGCCGCTCACAGGCCTGCAAGAAAACAACCTAAAGTTTCTAACCTTCTATTTATCGAGTATTGGTTTTTTAAGTGTACTCGGTGGGTGGTTGTTTGCCCGTCATCTAAATAGACCTTTGAAAGCACTGCAACAAGCGGCTGTTAAAGTAGGAGTAGGTGACTTTTCTACCAAATTAGAAGAGCAAGGCTCTACTGAAGTGATTGAAGTAACCCGTGCGTTTAACCAAATGTCACGGGGGATTGCTGCCCTTGAGAACGACCGTCGATTATTAATGGCAGGTGTTTCTCATGACTTGCGCACGCCGCTTACACGTATTCGCTTAGCCACTGAAATGATGTCGGACGATGAAGATTACCTGCGAGAAGGGATCATTCATGACATTGAAGACATGAACGCGATTATCGACCAATTCATTGAATACTTACGTCATCACAAACGTGAAGAACTTGAGTTAGAAGATTTAAACGCGATTGTTTCAGAGGTCGTTGAGGCTGAGCAAAAGCATAATCGCACCATTACCTTCAAAGAAAACCCAAGCTTAGGTGAAGTGCCGGTGAGTATGGTAGCAATAAAGCGTGTTGTTACTAATATGATTGAAAACGCAATTCGCTATTCAGATGGTGATATCGAGGTCGAAACTCGCGTGAGCAGTAATAAAAAGTTTGCCATGGTGGTGGTTAATGATCACGGCCCGGGGATCCCTGAAAGCGAACTTGAAACCGTATTTGAACCGTTCAAACAAGGTGATGCGGCACGTGGTAGTGAAGGCAGTGGCTTAGGTCTTGCGATAATTAAACGTATTGTCGATATGCACGGCGGCCGAGTGCAGCTACTTAATCGCCCAGAAGGTGGCCTCAGTGCCCAGATTTATTTACCGTTTTAAAAGTATTTAGCTTTAAGCCTTAAGCTATAAGTTTCAAGCAGCCCGAGTAGGCTGCTTTTTTATTGCCATAAAAAAGCGCGACATCAAATGCCGCGCTCTTTTTTACGTAAAGCTTAAAACTTACAGCTTTTAGCTTAGATTGCTTTAAAACGAATCGCTGTGCCGCCGCTGGTGGCAAGCTTTAACGTTAGCTTATCATCAGCAGTCACTATGCGTTTTTCTACTTTTAAGTCGTAAGGGTTATTTACCCATTCAGCTTTGTCACCGTCGCGGTAGATTTGCGCTTCAAACTTTTTACCTTTATCTAAGAAGTCTAACTTCACTTCTAAAGTGCGGGCTTTTTCGTCTGTAACTGCGCCTAAATACCAATCGTTACCTGAGTATTGATCACGCTTGCGTTCTTTACGTGCAAACACAACGTAATCGCCAACTTCGCCTTGTAATGCAATACTTTGTTGCCAATCAGTCGGTACATCCTGAATAAACTGGAATGCATCAGGCTTCGCTAAGTAGTTACGAGGTAAATCTGCGGCCATTTGAATTGGGCTGTACATTACAACATATAGCGCTAATTGCTTCGCTAGGGTTGTTTGCGGACGGTTGGTATCGGCACCTAAACCGTTAAAGCTCATATCAAAAATACCTGGCGTGAAGTCCATAGGGCCTGCAAGCATACGCGTGAAAGCAAGCATTGGAATGTGCTCAGGTGGGTTCGGCGGTGTACCCCATGCGTTAAACTCTTGGCCACGAGCACCTTCACGGGCAATCCAGTTCGGGTATGTACGACGTAGGCCGGTGTCTTTTACTGGCTCATGCGTATTGATACTAATCTTATGCTTAGCAGCAAGTTTCACGTTGTATAGGTACTCGTTTACCATGAACTGACCATCGTGCCACTCTTTGCGTACAATGCCATTTTCATCGATGCGCTTGATGTTGCCACCGTCGGCGACATAACCTGTTTTAACTTGGCTTACATTTGATTTTTCATATAACTCAAATGCGCCTTCCATTTGGTTGCGGTAGTTTGTTACGTTGCCCGACGTTTCGTGGTGACCAATAAGTTGCACGCCTTTTTCTTTACCGTAACGTGTCAGCTCTTCGATATCAAAGTCGTCATAAGGTTGCGTAAAGCTAAAAACATCACCGTTATAGAACCAGTCACCATCCCAGCCAATATTCCAGCCTTCGACTAGCACACCATCGAAGCCATATTTAGCTGCGAAGTCCATGTAATATTTTGTGTTTGCAGTGGTTGCACCATGAATTTTACCGCTACCCCAAGTATTTTCATTGATGTGCATACCCCACCAAATACCTACGTATTTACCCGGTTTAACCCAAGATACATCGCCCAGTTTATTTGGTTCGTTTAGATTTAAGATGATATCTGAGTTGATTAAATCAACAGCTTCATCGCCAATTTGAATTGTACGCCAAGGAGTATTAAATGCGCCGTGCTTTTTAACCGCGACACCATCTGACCAAGGAGTTAAATCAGCTTGGAAAGTACCATCACGGCGTTGATTTAATACCATGCCTGCATAATCAACAAGGGCAGCTTCGTGAATACTGATATGCACACCCTCTTTATTTTTTAAAGTAAATGGTGTGTGCACAAGTGCAGCTTTATGTAGTGGCGTGGTGTTATAAACATACTCATAACGGTTCCAACCACGCGCAGGTATCCACCATGCCGTTGCATCTGATGAGTCTGTAATAGCGAATTCAGTCAGCTCTTTGGTGATTTCTACATCATCATAGCCTGCTTGCTTTGGTAATTCGTATCGAAAGCCTACACCATCATTAAAAGCGCGAAAGCGTACTGTGAACGTGCCACCTTGTGGTTGTGGCTTTTTAAAAGTAACAGCAACTTCGTTATGGTTATCAACTACCGTTTGGCGTTCACCCCAAGGTTGCTCCCAGCTACTTTTTACAGAATCAGTGGTTTGGCCGCTAATTTTGTAACCTTCGCTCATTGCTGGTTGTTGTTTAAAAACAAGGCCTAACGCTGAGTTAGCGATGACCTGTTTACCTGCAAAGCTGATTTCGTAGCTAGGTGTGTGTTGTTCATCAGAAATGGTTACTTTGATCTGCCCATCAGGTGAGCTGACGGTTGTGGTTTGTGCTAGGCAAGTACCTGAAAAGGCTGCTAACATTAAGGCAGTTAATCGCATTGTTGTTCCTTGGCGGCTTATGGTTATGGATTGTTGTCACGTATTCACATATATCCTTAAAGCATAAAGTGACTTGCCGGTTAATACGAGGGATCTGCATACGTATTCAACAAAGTGAACGTCGCGATATCAAGCCCAGCACTGAAAAAGGTTTAGCAAAATGATAAGAATAACCCTGTTGCTACTACTATTGTTTAGCCAAAGTTTATTGGCACAGCAAATACAAATAGTGGATAAGCAGAATCAGCCTGTCAAAAATGCCGTGGTTTGGATTAAAGGTTCAAAACAACTTGCTGCTCCTGATAGCCATTACACAATGAGCCAAAAAAAGCGTGCCTTTGTGCCTCATGTATTGGCAGTACCGCAAGGGGCTAATGTTGAGTTTCCTAACCTTGATTCAATCATGCACCACGTTTATTCATTTTCTAAAACAAAACAATTTGAGTTAAAGCTTTACCACGATAAACCAGAGCAACCGATTAACTTTGCACAAACGGGAGTTGTTGAGCTTGGTTGTAATATTCATGACTGGATGCTGGGTTACATTGTGGTCGTCGATGGTGGGATTTATGGGCAAACGGATGAGCAAGGCATGGTTGATCTAAACTTACCCGATGGGACGTTTACTTTGGCCGTTTGGCATGATCGCTTTAACGATATCAGCACACCGGAAACCATCGAGATGACGAGCAATGCGAAGCCGTTGAGTTATCAGTTAAAACAAGCCTTATTACCAAAACTAGAACTAAGCAGCGACGAGTTTGATGATTATGAATAAATGGCAAGCCTTAGCATTGGCGAGTGTTTTTGGGTTGCCTGCAGTGGCATTTGCTGAGCATGATGGGCTGGTAACGGTTTCGGCTGTGCGTGGTGACCAACTAACGAGCTATCAGCGCAAAGGAATTGGCTTATACCGTTATGACCAAGAGCATGATGGTGTTGTGATATCCCAAGCTATGCTGAGTAGTCGTTTTGAGTTAACGAGTGATTGGTCTGCGCACACTGTGCTTAATGCTCATCCTGATCCTGAACTAACCGTTGGCTTTAGTCAGGCCTATTTACAATATCAACCGCTCACGGCAAGTCGTTACAAATGGGCAGTGAAAGCCGGTGGCTTTTATCCGAAAATGTCACTTGAAAACCCGCAAAATGGCTGGATGTCACCTTATAACTACACTAATTCTGCAATTAATACTTGGATTGGCGAAGAGGTGCGCGCTTTTGGTTTAGAGGCAAGCATTAAGCGCCCTGGTCGACAATTTAGAAGTAATCATACCTTTGAGGGCTTTGCTTCGGTTTTTAAAGGTAACGACCCTGCCGGAACACTCCTGTCATGGCGAGGATTTGCTATGCATGACCGGCAAACCACCTTTAACGAACAAATCGATTTCGCTGTTCCACATTCTTTTGAATGGACGCAGTTAGATAAGCAAGCTGAGCATGTGGAGCCTTTCGAAGAAGTAGATGGGCGCTTTGGCTATTATTTTGGTGCACACTGGGATTATCAAAAGAAATCGCAGTTACGTGTTTATTATTATGACAACAATGGCGATCCAGGTGCGTTGAATACTCGTACTGGTCAATATGCATGGGATACACGTTTTTTAAGTGCGGCGTGGTTGTATAAATTTAACAGCCAAACGCGTGTCATAGTGCAGATACTCGATGGCAAAACTGCAATGGGCAAAAATCGTGGGGTAGACAATGATTTTTATAGTCACTTTGTTCTATTAAGCCACAAGTTAGACCAGCATCGTCTCACAATTAGGTATGATTATTTTAAGGTTAGCGATCATGATGATTGGCAATTTGATCCTAACCAAAGTCGTGGAGAAGCTTTAACCGCAAGTTGGCGTTATCAACTGTCAACCAAGTGGCAAGTAGGTGCTGAATATTCAGTGCTGAGCAGTGACGCTCAAAATAGACCCGGTATGGGATTCAATGAGCATAACTCGCAGCAGCAATTGCAATTTTCAGCGAGTTGGCACTTTTAATTTCATACACTTTTTTAGTTTTTCTACTAACATTCTAATGAACGTGCTGATTAGAATTTGAATTAGGATAATGTATGAAGTTACAAAGCATTCGCGTCAAAAGTTCTTTGCCTATTGTGCTGCTCGGCATTGCTATCGTCATTTTAATTGCAGGCTATACCTATCTAATTAACCTTCAAAAAGAAGCGATTGATGCACAATCAGAGCGTTTCTTAAATGCGGTCTCTGTGGTTGTTAATGCTGACCGAGATCTATACCAAGCTAAAGTCGCAGAGCTACAACTGGTTACCCAAATGAAAGGCGATAAAGGCCAGCTTACTGATCACCAAGACAATGCCGATCAAGTGAAAGACCGTTTTAAGCAATACTTATCTTATATGTCGCCATACTCTGAGATTGTGGGTCAGTTTCGTAACTTTGATGGCGCGTTTGATACTTGGTATACAGCGTCAACAGCTTACATCAATAACCCCGCAAATGCTGCGCAACAACAAGCGTCTGAGCAAAGCTTTTCGGCGCTTCGTGATATTTTAGACAAAGCCGGTGAAGTCGCCGAAAAGACCTCTCAAGCAGAAACTGAAAAGCTAATGGATAAAGTGATGGGCTTTAAAGTGATGCTAATGGTGATGATTGCTGTGGTTCTGGCAGTGGCTGGTTGGTTTAGTTATTTTGTGCCGCGTCAGCTTACAAAACAAATTAACTTTGTCACAGAACGAATTAACGAAATAGCCTCTGGAGATGGCGATTTAACAGGTCGTATCAATGTTAAAACGCAAGATGAATTTGCTGAGTTAGCAACCGCATTTAATCGCTTCTTAGATAATTTGCAGCAGTTAATCAAAGATATCTTAGAGCAAGCGAAAGAGCTGCATAATCTAGGTAATGATTTAGATAACTTTGCAAATCAAAACCACCAAGTAAACCAAAAGCTCAGCCAAGCGTCTGAGTCGATAGTTAGCGCTGTACACGAAATGAGTGTAGCAAGTCGCGAAGTGGCCAATGTGGCGCAAAACTCATCCCACGAAGCTGATAATTCACAGCAGCTTGCTAAACAAGGTTTAGCAGCGGTTGATAACTCAAGCCGTAAAATTATTGCTTTGTCAGACAACATGGAGCATGCCAGTCAGCGTTCAACTGAGTTACAACAAAGCTCAGACAATATTGCCAAAGTGCTTGAAGTTATTCGTGCTATTGCCGAGCAAACTAACTTACTTGCACTCAATGCAGCAATTGAAGCGGCTCGTGCCGGAGAACAAGGGCGTGGTTTTGCGGTCGTTGCGGACGAAGTACGAACACTTGCAACTCGTACGCAAGAGAGCACCAATGATATTCAAACTATGGTTGAGCAGTTTGCAAGCAGTGTTGAGCAGTCACTGCAAGCTATTAATAGTGGTAAGCGTTACGCCGATGAAGCGGTTGAGTCATTCACACAAACCAATGATGTGCTTAATTCTATGCAAGAGTCATCAATTAAAGTAAATGATATGGCGATGCAGACAGCGCAAGCGACTGAAGAGCAAACTGCTGTAGCAGATGAAATTAGCCAAAACTTATCAGACTTAAACGATCAAACCCAACAAGGGGGCGGTTTAGCAAGTTCAACACAAGAAGTGGCTAATCGCATGAACCAACTCACGAATGAGCTAAATCATTTAGTGAATCGATTTAAAGTGTAATTAAAGCTAATAAAAAAGGGCTCAATGAGCCCTTTTTTGTATCTAGCTAAAACGCTTACTTTTTCTCAAAAGCACGTTTCATATAATTTGGTGTTGCTAATGCACCGTGGTGAATACCTGCATTGTAGTATTCTGTGCTTTGCGCGAGTGTATTTGCATCATCTTCACGAAAACCAGCAAACGCTTCAGATTTACGAGCAAGCGTGACTGACCATAAGCCACTTGGGTAAATTGGTTGCGGGAAAGGCAACGTTTGTAGGTCAACAAAACCCACTTCTGTCATTGCATCACGCATTTCTACTAATAGTGGCATATGCATAAGTGGAGATTCACTTTGCTGAATTAAGATGCCACCAGGGCGAAGTGCAGTTAAACAGCTAGTATAGAAAGCGTGGTTGAATAAACCTTCGCCCGGACCAACTGGATCTGTACCATCGACAATGACCACATCGATTGATTCAGGAGCCGCTTCACGCATGTATTTAATACCGTCGTCAAACATCACTGTAGCGCGAGGATCTTGGTTTGATTCACATAGCTCAGGGAAGTATTTAAGTGACATTTGCGTCACAACTTCGTCGATATCGATTTGCGTTACGCTTTCAACACCTGGATGTTTTAATACTTCGCGTAAAGTACCACAGTCACCACCACCAATAATCACAACGTTTTTCGGATTTGGGTGTGCAAGCAATGCCGGGTGGCTGATCATCTCGTGATAAAAAAAGTTTTCACGGCTACTTACCATAGTACAACCGTCAATAATCATTAGATTACCGAAGTCAGTTGTCTCGTACATTTCTACTTTTTGAAATGGCGATTGCTGTTCATCAAGCTTTTTAGTAATGCGTAGTGAAAAGGCGCTACCATCACGGTCACTAATTTCAGTGAACCAGTTGTTTTGATCTAAATTAGCCATCTTGCTTATACACTTTTGGTTAATGGTAAAAAAGGGGTGCAATTCTGCCAGTGCTTGGCCAATTGCTCAATCAAATTTTAATCAGTATAGCGAATATTTTTTATCACTTTGGCATATAGCGCAATTTTTGTTAGCGTGGTCAGCCCTAGCGTATTAAAATGTGCGTTTATATTTAACGAAATTACAGAAGACATTGCCATGACTTGGGGTTTAGACAAAGCACGCGAAACATACAATGTTGCTCATTGGAGCGACGGTTATTTTGACATTAACGCACAAGGTGAGTTGGTAGCTTATCCAGATGGCGATCAAACTAAAGCTGCGGTGTCTTTATCTGAACTTACTGAGCAATTTAAAAAGCAAGGTCTTACCTTACCTGTTTTGGTGCGTTTTACTGATATCTTACAAAATCGTGTCGAGACGCTAACCAGTGCATTTACCAAAGCGCGCAATGCCCGTGAATATCAAGGTAGTTATACCTGTGTATACCCAATCAAAGTTAACCAGCAACGTTCTGTAGTAAGTAAATTACTTGCTCACCCAAGTGGTTTAGTGGGCCTTGAAGCCGGCTCAAAACCTGAGCTTATGGCGATTTTAGGTGTTGCTAAAGAGCCAATTACCATTGTTTGTAATGGCTACAAAGACAGTGAATTTTTACGCTTGGCCTGTATCGGTCAAGGCATGGGTCACAAGGTTCACATTGTTGTAGAAAAACTCTCTGAACTAACTACTTTGTTAGCTGAAATTGATGACTTAGGCATTGAGCCGTCAATTGGTATTCGTATTCGCTTAAACTCGGTTGGTAAGGGCAAATGGCAGAATACCGGTGGCGAAAAAGGCAAGTTTGGTTTAACTGCAGGCCAAGTGCTTTCTGCTGTTGAGCTACTTAAGTCACGTAATAAGCTCCATTTAATGCAATTAGTGCATTTCCATATTGGCTCTCAAATAGCCAATATCCGTGATATTCACCGTGCACTGCGTGAATGTGCTCGTCACTTTGCTGAGCTAACGCAGTTAGGTGTACCACTTAATACAGTGGATGTAGGTGGCGGTTTAGGTGTTGATTACGAAGGGTCTGGTTCGCGCAGTTCGTGTTCAATGAACTACAGTGTTGAAGAGTATGCCCGTAATGTAGTGAATGCGTTTGCTGAAGTGTGTCAGCAACATGACCTTAAACACCCTGCGATTATTACTGAGTCAGGTCGTGCGTTAACAGCACACCACGCAGTATTAATTACAGATGTGATTGATGTTGAGCGTGCGCCTAATCATGCAAATCCAACGGCGCCTGAGGCTGACAGCGTATTGGTGCTAGATGAAATGTGGCAGTGTTTACAGCGTTTAACACCGCGTATGGCGCTGGAAATTTATCATGATGCTATGCATTTATTCAGTGAAGCCCATGACCAATATGTGCATGGTCTACTCACTATGCTTGAATGGGCGAAGCTCGAGCAGCTGTATTTCACCATTTTACACCGTGTTCGTGCATCTCTTAGCGAAAATGCCCGTGCCCACCGTGAAGTGCTAGACGATTTAAATGAAAAACTAGCCGACAAGTTGTTTGTTAATTTCTCTTTATTCCAATCATTGCCTGATGTCTGGGGTATTCAGCAGTTATTCCCAGTGATGCCAGTAGAAAATCTTCATCAGCCATTAACGCAGCGTGCCATTATTCAAGACATTACTTGCGACTCTGATGGGCAAATTCGTAACTATGTTGAAGGTACAGGTATTGAGAGCAGTTTACCTATTCCTGAGTACAAACAAGGTCAGCAATATCACATTGCGATGTTCTTAGTGGGTGCGTATCAAGAAATTTTAGGTGATTTACATAACCTGTTCGGTGACACTGATTCAGTACATGTTGAACTCACTGACGCAGGTTACCAGCTGACTAACGCCATTAAAGGTGACAGCGTTAAGGACGTATTAAAGTTTGTTGATTATGATAGCGACATTCTTGCTGAAAACTTTGCAAAACGGGTTAACTCACTGGCAATTGATGAGCAATCTAAGGCACAATATTTGTCAGAACTAAATGCAGGCCTTGCTGGCTACACGTATTTTGAAGATTAAGCATTAAAGGAATAAGTAGTAATGTCCATGATCCGTTGTGTGTTCAGTTTTATATTTTACACCCTCAATACACTTTTTTGGTTTGTGCCCATCTTTATTTGTGGCGTGATTAAACTGATCCCAATTAAGCCTCTGCAAAAATTAATGAGTTGGATTGCTAAGCAATGCGCCACTATGTGGGTGAGTTGCAATAACATCAACCAAAACATATTTGCTTCATATAAGCTGAACGTAACAGGTCTTGAGCAACTAAAAGCGAAAGACTGGTACTTGGTGATCGCAAATCATCAAAGCTGGGTAGATATTGTTGTAATGCAACGCGTATTTAATCGTCGTATTCCGTTTTTAAACTTTTTCTTGAAGAAAGAGCTAATCTACGTTCCTTTTTTAGGCCTTGCTTGGTGGGCGTTGGATTTCCCATTTATGACTCGCACGAGTAAAGCCCAGTTAAAGAAAAACCCTAAATTGCGTGGTAAAGACTTAGAAACCACGCGTAAAGCCTGTGAAAAGTTTAAAGAAATGCCAGTGAGCATCGTTAACTTTGTTGAAGGTACGCGTTTTACAGAGCAAAAACACTCACGCCAAAACAGCCCTTTTGAACACTTATTAAAGCCAAAAGCAGGTGGGGTTGCGTTTGTTATGCAAGCAATGGGTGAGCAAATTTCAAAAGTGGTTAATGTCACTATTCATTACCCTGATGGTATTCCTAGCTTTGTGGACTTCGCCAGTGGTCGTGTAAAACAGGTCGAAGTGCGAGTCGAGGTGATGGAAGTAAGCCCTAATTTAATCGGTGATTACACCGGTGATGCAGAGTTTAGAGTTAACTTTCAAGCTGAGTTAAATCGCATTTGGAATGAAAAAAATCAGCAACTAGCCGAGTTAGAAGCAAAATCGCAGTAGAATTGCTTATGCAGTCGAGAGCACACATATGTTAAAGAAATTTTTACCTAATTGGTTAACAGGCGTTCTAGTGAGCATTGTCTTGTTTGCTAATGTAATTATCTGGGGCACGCTTGTGCTGCTCCTTGGTGTGCTTAAATTATTACTGCCATTTAAAGTGGTTAGCGATATTCTTCATGTGGCTTATCGCGGTTGGTGTAAGGGGAATCGTTTAGCTCTGTGGCTAGGTTGCCCTACAATTGATGTTGATATTAAAGGCAAAGTCAGCACAGATGGTTGGTACTTACTTATCTCTAATCATATGAGCTGGCTAGATATTGTTGTTTTAAGTGCGATTGATGTTTTACCTGCGCCAAAGTTCTTCCTAAAAGATGAATTAAAATATGTGCCATTTATTGGCACCGGCGCGTGGGCGATGGGCATGCCTTTTATGAAGCGTGTTAGCAAAGCGCAGCTGGCAAAAAATCCTAAGCTGAAAGGACTCGATGTAGAGCGTACCAAACGCAGTTGTCGCGACTTTCGTAATCATCCAACTACCATTATCAACTTTGTTGAAGGCACACGCTTTACGTGCCAAAAACACAAAAAGCAAAACAGCCCGTTCACTTACCTTTTAAAGCCTAAAGCGGGCGGTATTGCATTTGCTCTTGAGGTGTTAGGTGAGCAGTTTGATGCATTATTAAATACCTCGATTATTTACCAAGGCGAAGGCGATCATATTTGTCGCAATCTGATGCGTGGTCGTCTCAACGTGATCAAAGTTGAAATGCACGTACAAGCAATTAGCGCAGAGATGATTGGTGATTATCAGCATGACCGTGCATTTAGAACGGCTTTTCAGCAACATATTAATGAGTTATGGTTGCAAAAAGATGCTCAGCTACTAACTTATCATCAAACCCAGCAAGCTGAATACCTTGCTACCATCAATAAAGAGGTTGAAGCGCCATGAAGCAAACTCACCTGCAAGAGTTGGTGATGCCTTGGTTTGAATCAATGCCCGACGCGACGCTAATAAGCGCATTAACGGCTACAGCGATTGGTGTTGGCTCGTTACTAATAATCTATATGTTTACCCGCCGCTTATTACTGCCGGGCATTCAAAAGGTTGTTACACGTTTATCTCCTGAGCGCATCGGTGCGCTAACACCCATGCTCAATAAACTAAACCGCCGTTTCGCGGGGATATTGTGCTGCGTACTGTATTTAGCAACCTTCGATTATGTTTATCCTGTTCATGATGTCGCTGCGTTAGTACTAAAAACGGTGGGGCAAGTTGCACTGATCATTTATGGTGGCTTTATTTTAAGTAGTGTCGTGAGCATTGCTGGTGGCATCTATAACCAACTTGATTTTGCCCGCGATATTCCGATTCAGGGTTTGATCCAAGTTGTAAAACTTATCACCTTTATGGTTTGCGCCATCCTTATTGTGAGTATTTTGCTAGAAAAGTCACCAACTTATATTTTGTCTGGCTTTGGTGCGATAGCGGCGGTGACTTTACTCGTATTTAAAGACACCATTTTGGGTTTTGTTGCCAGCATTCAAATTGCAGCTAATCGTTTAGTGACCTATGGCGATTGGATCCAAGTCGACAGCTATGGTGCCGATGGTGAGGTGATTGACCTGGGTTTAAACACGGTAAAAGTACGCAACTGGGATAACACTATCACAACTATTCCAACCTACATGTTAGTTGCTGGGTCATTTAAGAACTGGCGTGGAATGCAAGAGTCGGGTGGTCGCCGTATCAAACGTTCTTTAAACATTGATATGAATAGTATTCGTTTGGTTGATGATGCGTTTCGTGAGCAAATAAATGCTGCTATTCCATTGCATGACTATATCAAAGTAACGGCTTTGCCTGATCCAGTTACTAATCTAGGTTTATTTCGCCGCTATGCCGAAGGTTACTTAAAACAACACGAAAAAATTAATCGTGATTTAACCCTAATGGTACGTGAGCTACAACCAATCAATCATGGTTTACCCATTGAGTTTTATTGCTTTAGTGAAGATAAACGCTGGATCTCATACGAGCATTTGCAAGCAGAGATCATGGATCATCTTCTTGCCGTGTTGCCAATTTTTGCGCTTCGACCTTATCAAAGTGTCACTGGGCAGTTAACGGCTAGTGAGCCTCAAATAGGCTTAAAACCGAGTATCAAGGTAACGAATCCGCCCCGCGAAAAAGCTTAAAACTGAGCAATCAGTAAGCTGATTGCAATGAAACCTAACAATAGCCACCAAATAGGTGGCTTTGCCATTCTTAGCCACGTAAATGCTGCAATCACTAAAGCTACTTGCCACAGATTTTGCACTGCTGATTGCCAAATAGGTGAATAAAGAGCAGCTGCTAAAAAGCCCACCACGGCCGCATTTAACGCTGCAATGCTGCCCGCAAAGCGAGGTTTATCCGCCAATTGTAGCCAGCTTTTCATAAACGCTAACATCAACAAAAATCCCGGTAAGAAGATAAGTGACGTTGCGACAATTGCACCTATAAGTGGCGTATTTGGCGACACTTGTGCACCTAAGTATGTGGCGATTGTGAACATTGGCCCAGGTATGGCTTGAGCACTGGCATAGGCAGATAAAAACTGCTCAGTGTCAAGACTCGGCACACCCGCCTGTAAAACGGGTAACACAACGTGGCCGCCACCAAAAACCATAGCACCTGTTTGGTAAAATGGGGCAAACACAGAAAACCATTCACCCAAAGGTAAAAAGCTAATTAGTAACAAGGCGGTAAATAAACCAAGCGGTACCCAAGCGACTGTTAATGGTTTATGTTCTTGGTTCTCTGGCAGTTTAAGCTGAGGATAAAACCAGCCCAAAGTTGCAGCAAAAATGAGTATGAGAATCTGGCTTGATAGCTCTGAGAACACAATGAGTGCAATCGTGCTCAATACCGCGATAAGCTTGTGTAAATGGTTTTTGCAAAAGCTCATTGCCATGCTGTAGGTTGCATCTGCAACAATGACCACAGCAAAGAGTTTAAGCCCGGCAATCACTGCAAAGTAAATATCACCAAATTGGTGAGCACTGAGAGCTAGAAAAAACATAATCAAAAATGAGGGCAGTGTAAAACCAATAAAAGCACATAGGCCGCCTAAAATGCCCCCTTTTTCAACCCCCATCGCAAAACTAACTTGGCTTGAACCAGGCCCAGGTAATGCTTGGCTTAGGCTAATCAATTGCGCATAGCGCTCAGCACTAAGCCATTTTAAGTTATCAACAAAGTGGCGCTTAAAATAACCAAGGTGTGCCGCAGGACCGCCAAAACTCATACAGCCTAATAAAAAGAATTGCTTAAAGATAACGAGTAACATTGCTTTGCCGTTAATGGGTGATTGTTTCTATTATGACAAAATTGTATGACATTTTTGTGGTTTTTATGACACAAGCGCGTCTACAATATAAAGAACAAGTGAACGTTGTTATGAGTATCACTATGAAACGCTATATTACCAGCTTATTGTTATTAGTTTGCAGCAGCTTTGCACTTGCAACCGCGTTTGAAAAGGTTGTGGTGGCGGTTGATCATGCGCCTCCTTATGGCATGGTCTCTGAAGATGGTAAAGTCAGTGGCGCAATAGTGGATATTATGCGTGAAATGCAGCGTACCTTACCAATCAAGCTTGAATATGTCGCTTGCCCGTTTTCTCGTTGTTTAAAAATGCTCGAGCAAAATGAGCTAGATGTAATGGGCGGGCTTATTCGTACAGAAGCGCGTGAGCATAAAATGCAGTTTCTTACTCCACCATACATGATGCTGTCATCTTCTTTTGTGTTTTATGCCAGAGCTGACAGTGGACTTGAAATCAACAACTATCAAGACTTAATTGGTAAGCGCATTGCGGTAATGCGAGGCGCTGCGCATTTTCCTCGTTTCGATAATGATAAAAAACTCACTAAAGTTGAAGCGTTAAGCGAGCATAATGCGTTTGATATGTTGTTAAAAAGCCGTGTTGAGCTGGTAATTGCTGTTGAAACCACAGCTGATCACGCCTCTGTATTTTTGCAGCGACCTTCACAAGAAATCGTAAAAATGCCTTATCGCTATAAAGATGTTATTTATGGCCACATTGCTTTAAGTAAACAGTTTGCACGCTCAGAGCTGGCAGATAAAATTCAAGACCGCCTCAATACATTAGTTCTCAATGGCCGCTTAACCGAGCTGGTTAAAGGGTATAACTTACCTCCAGTTACTGCTGTAGCACTTGATAAGTAATCTTTTCTTCATCGCTTGTTCATAGAAACTGATTCATAATTGTAAACAATTCAATTTGAATAATTGCCATGGAGAGACACATGACTTTTACAAAATCAGTTTTAACAGTGGGCGTTTTAGCCGTTCTATTAACAGGTTGTGAGACAACTAATACAGGTAAAGGCGCAGCGATTGGTGCTGCAACAGGTGCCGTGCTAGGTAAAGCAACTGGCGACCACGACGATAAACGTATCTTTATTGGTGCGGCTATTGGTGCATTAGCGGGTGCCGCTGTTGGTGATTATATGGATAAGCAAGAAGAAGCATTTCGCGATGAGCTAGCAGGTTCAGGTGTTGAAGTGGTTCGTGAAGGCGACAATATTCGTTTAGTCATGCCATCTAACATTACCTTTGCAACTGACCAATCTTATATTTCGTCGGGTTTTCACAGTACCCTAGACGCGATTGCGAAGGTGATGAACAAATACGAAAAAACCTACTTAAGCGTTGAAGGTCATACCGATAGCACAGGTAAAGATAGCTACAATATGACGTTATCTCAACAACGTGCGCAAAGCGTAAAAGATTACTTAGTTAATCATCAAATAATGTCTGCACGTATCAGCACGCAAGGCTATGGCGAAACACGTCCTGTGGCGAGCAATGACTCAGCAAATGGTCGAGCTTTAAACCGCCGCGTAGAAATTCAAATCGTACCGAATACACAAGGTTAGATATTACATCTAGATTTGTGGTCAGGTTTGATATGCCCTTTCAAACCTGACATTTCTCTTCTTAATCTCGATTAAACTGTAGTTCGCACAATTGTTTATACAATGGATTAGTTTCAAACAATTGCTGATGCGTACCCGTTGCAATAATTTCTCCTTTATCCATCACAACAATCACATCGGCGTGTTTAACCGTTGCTAAACTATGGGCAATGATCAGTGTTGTTCTGTCTTTCATCAGATGCTCAAGGGCTGCTTGTACATGAAACTCACTTTGTGCGTCGAGTGCACTGGTTGCTTCATCAAGCAACAAAATTGCAGGATCTTTTAATATTGCGCGCGCTAGCACTATGCGTTGTTTTTGCCCACCTGAAAGCCTAACACCTTGCTCCCCTAAAAAGCTGTGATAACCATCAGGGAGTTGATTAATAAACTCATCAGCATGGGCATATTTGGCCGCCGCATATACTTGCTCGTCGCTGGCGCTTGGGTTGCCATAACGTATGTTATGCATTACGTCTGAGCTAAATAAAATTGGGTTTTGTGCCACCATCCCCATTTGCTGGCGTAAGCAATCAAGAGTGAGTGCTTTTATGTTTATTCCTGCCAGCGAAATACTCCCAGAGCTTGGGTCATAAAAGCGCTGCAGTAATTCAAACAACGTTGTTTTACCAGCGCCTGACGGGCCAACAATCGCAACAGTTTGCCCTTGTTTTACTTGTAAATTAAGCGCATTTAAAGCGGCTTTATCTGGCCTTGAAGGGTAATGAAAAGACACTTCATTAAACTCGATAGCAGGGTGATTAAGTTTGTTTTCCTCAAGTTGTGCATCATGATTTGTATCTGGACTTTTTATCATGCTTTCAACGGCGAGTAGTTCTAATAATCGTGCAGCTGCACCTGCTGCTCTTTGCAATTCACCGTACACTTCTGCAACCGTTGCTACAGACATCGCCACCATAATCGCATAGAACACAAAAGCACCGAGCTCACCACCAGTCATGGTGCCAGCTAATACGTCGCTGCCACCGACCCACAGCATCACGCTAATAGCACTAAAGGTCAGAAATATAACCGCTGCAATCAAAAACGAGCGCTGTTTGATACGGCTCTTCGCGACTTGAAACGCTTTGTTGGTTTCTTCGCTAAATGCTGCTTTTTCACGTTCTTCGTGACTATAACTTTGCACGACTTTGATATTTTGAATGATCTCACCGGCATAGGTACTGATATCGGCAATGGCATCTTGGCTGGAGCTTGCCAGCTTTCTCACTTTTCGGCCAAAAATCATCATCGGCAGTAGTACCACAGGTACGCAGGCAACAACCACAAGGGTTAGCTTTAGGTTGGTGATAAGTAGCATTGCCAAACCACCAATTAGCATTAAGCTACTGCGTAATGCCATCGAAAAAGAGGAGCCAATGATAGATTGCAACAAGGTGGTGTCGGTGGTCAGGCGCGACATCAGCTCGCCGCTGCGGTTTTCTTCAAAGTAGCTCGGGTGTAATGTAACGATGCGATCAAACACGGCTTTACGGATATCGTTACTGACTCGCTCACCAATCCACGACATTAAATAAAAGCGACAAAAAGTACCTACTGCTAATAAGCTAATCAAACCAATCAACACCATCACCGCTTGTTGAAGCTGAGCTTGCGAGCCTGCAATAAAGCCATGGTCGATAACAAATTTAACGCCTTGTCCGAGTGATAAGTTAACACCGGCCGTAAGCAACAAGGCGCCAAGGGCTGCAAACACCACCCATTTATAAGGTTTTATAAAAGCTAAAATCGGTAACAGGCTACTAAATGCGGCCTTTTCTTTGTTGTTAGACATGCTAGATTCTTGTTGGTGAATAGGGTATAGATATGGTTATCAATGCTCTAAAATTCAACAGTTATTAAGGGATTAGTATGGAATCTACAACGATCAGTGGTCAATTCACCGTAAAATTAAACCCAATTGGTGGCTATGCAACAGGTAAAGATGGCGTAAATTTAGGACGCATGTCGATTGATAAACAGTTTTCAGGTCCTTTAGAAGCAACAAGCCAAGGCGAAATGCTCAGTGCCATAACTGCAACTCAAGGTAGTGCAGGTTATGTAGCGATAGAACAAGTTGTTGGTAGTTTAGAAGGTAAACAAGGCAGTTTTGTGCTGCAACATTTTGGCACCATGGATAAAGGTGCTGACCGATTGATTTTAGAAGTGGTGCCAGACTCAGGCGCAGGAGAGCTTGAAGGTCTTTCTGGTAAAATGGCAATTCGAATTGAATCGGGTATTCATCATTATGACTTTGAATACCAACTGATGGACTAACATGCAAAAAGTAGTTGAGTTTAAAAAGAAGCGCTTTTTCGGCGGCATCGATATTGATGCATTAAATCAACGGGTGTTCGAATTAGGCCAAGCTGGTTGGCAAGTGAAAACAATCACCACTGCCACTGGGGTTTATGGTCAGATAACATCCGTTTTATTACTAATCGAGAATAACGAATAATGACACTAACTGAGTGGTTGAGTTTAGTTTTAATTTGCGTGATGGGGGCAATGTCGCCGGGGCCGAGTTTAGCTGTGGTTTTAAAACACAGTTTACATGGCGGTATGAAGAACGGCATGTTGGCGGCGTTAAGCCATGGTATTGGGGTTGGTTTTTATGCGTGTGCCTCGTTACTAGGTTTAGGTGCGCTGATGACTCAGTTACCAACGCTTTATCAAGTGCTGGTCTATGGCGGTGCAGCCTATCTCGCATATTTGGGTATTCGTATTCTGTTAGCTAAACCCAGCTCGCAAACACTGAATGTTGAGCAAACTAAGCCGAGCCCTCGCAGCGCGCTGCAAGACGGCTTTGCCATTGCCTTTTTAAATCCAAAACTAGCGGTGTTCTTTTTAGCGCTGTTTTCGCAATTTATTGACCCTGAGAACCTGACTTTGCAAGTTGGGTTAATCATGTGTTTAACGGTATTTGTGCTTGATACTGGCTGGTATCTACTTGTTGCACTGTTAACCGACATATCAAAAAAGCGTTTTGGCTTTACCAAGACGAATCCATGGCTCGAAAAATTGCTAGGGGTGATCTTTATTGCCTTAGCTGTTCGCGTCGTTATTACCCTATAAATCCCTCTATATTGCGATTACATCACTAATAAAAAAGGGGTGTGATCGCTGCTCTCCCCAGCAAGCTCCTATTGCATACGTATTCATCACACAATATTTACCTTTTGGTTACACTTTATTGGTTGTTTTTTGACAACAACAATAACCACAAATACAACACCTCCAACGACAACAGGGTGGAAATCCAATGGGGAAATTCAAGCTAAGTGCGCTTATGCTAGCTTTAGTAGCGGCAAACAGTGCAATGGCGGCGACGGAAGAAGAACGCACATCAGCAAAGGAAATCGATCCTGAGCTTGAAGTAATCGAAGTGCGCGGCTTTAGTCGCAGCTTAATTCAATCATTAAATCAAAAACGCTTTAGCGACACTGTCTCTGAGCAACTTTCAGCCGATGATTTAGGGGCATTACCTGATGTATCTATGGCTGATGCATTAACACGTCTACCGGGGATCTCGGCGGTACGTACCGGTGGTCAAGCTGCCGAAATCAACATTCGCGGTTTATCTGGTGGCTTTGTTTTTTCGACATTAAATGGTCGTGAGCAAGTATCTACCAGTGGTAGCCGTAGTATTGAGTTTGACCAATATCCGTCTGAGTTAATCAGCTCAGCGGCGGTCTTCAAGTCGCCTAAGGCATCGCTCATTGAAGGGGGCGTCGCGGGTACAGTCGAGCTACAAACAGCAAGCCCTTTGGATAATGATCAGCAACACAAATTTACCGCGAATGTGCGCGGTATGTATAACGAC
Organism: Pseudoalteromonas sp. S4492; assembly: GCF_005886115.1. NCBI lineage: Bacteria > Pseudomonadati > Pseudomonadota > Gammaproteobacteria > Alteromonadales > Pseudoalteromonadaceae > Pseudoalteromonas > Pseudoalteromonas sp. S4492. The sequence continues at coordinate 34,695 of NZ_PNCP01000011.1, read as the reverse complement.
CGTGCCTCAGAGGTATTTGATGCCACCGAATATGGCGACCGTATTAGTTTTTCTTACCAAGGCAAGTTTCTTGACGATACGCTAGGTGTCGCACTAGGTTACGCGCGCTTATTCCAGCCGAGTGTGGCGACGCAATTTATCGGTTTTGCTTATAACGGTAATAAAGATGTTGATGGGCTGGCCAATGATACCGATGGCCCAGCTGATAACCCTGCTAATGAATACATCAGTGAAGGGTTTGAGCTTCAGCATTTAGGTGGTGAAGAAACCCGTAATGGTTATTTAACCTCAATTGAATGGGCGCCAACCGATAACTTTAAACTAAAAGGGGATGCGTTTTTATCGCGTTTTGATAGCGAATCATTTGCCCGTGGTTTTCGGGTTAAGTTTGGTGGTCCGTCTGCGGTGTATGCTAATCCAGTACTTGACGGTAATGCGGTGATTGGTGGTGCGATTAACCGCACATCAAATAGCTTTACCCGTGTTGAAATCGTTAATGATGATAACCAAGACTTTGATGAAGTAGACAGCTACGGCATTAATGCCGATTGGCAAATTACTGAGCGTTTGAACGTCAATGCTGATGTGTCGCTATCACGTGCGAAGAGTAATTTCCGTAATGGTTTACTTTGGGCATTGGTAGCAGAAGATGCTACCGTTGAGAACCCAGTGTTCGATACCAATGTATCGCTTAACTATCAATTGAACGGCTTAAATTTGCCTGATGTCGGCTTTAACCAAGCAGACGCATTTAGCGATATTGACCGAGTTATGGTGAGTAAATACGGTATTTATCCGTATGAAAATGAAGATGAAGTAAAAGCATTTCGACTCGATTTTAAATATGAGTTAGAGAATAACTGGTTTAGCTCAATTGAATTTGGTGCTCGTTATTCAGACCGTGAGTACAGCAATAATCGCTCTGTATTTGAATACGGTAACGACGGTGCATTCTCCTCGACTCAACCACCGCTTCGTCTTACTGATGACATGACTACAGTAGTCGATTGGCAAGGCGAGTTTAGCTATTTCCCATCATATTTAGCGATAGATTTAGATAAAGCACTCAACGCATGGTTCCCAAATGGTATTCCGCAACCAGTACAAACCTGGGGTAATGCCGATGGTGTTGTTGACTTAGATGGTGATGGTGAGCCAGATGCACAAGGCTATACCACTAACTACTCATGGACCATGTTACAAAGTGGTTCAGTGTATGAAGAAGTGGTGTCAGCCTATCTGATGCTTAACATTGATACCGAAATTGGCAAGCTGCCAGTCACAGGTAATATTGGTATTCGCCGAGTAGACACCGATCAGTCTGCGACGGTACTCGAAAACGTCGGTGGCAATCCACAACTCGGTGCGCAATATATTGTCGATGACAATGGCATTGTTAACGACCTTTATGCACCAAGCGTGTTAGGCATTAAATACACTGATTACCTGCCTTCATTAAACCTGAACTTTAAAGTGAGTGACGCGACACAAATTCGTTTTGCTGCGGCAAAAGTGATGGCACGTGCTCCGATTAACCGTTTAGCGGGTGATGCCAGTGCATCGGTTAACAATGACGGCGAAATTAACGGTTCAAGTACTAATAACCCATTCTTAAAACCTTTCTATGCTGATCAATACGATATCTCCTACGAGCAATACTTTGAAGACACCGATGGTGCACTGGTAGTTGCTGCGTTTTATAAGAATATCGACTCATTCATAGATACGGTAGCTATAGAGAACTTTGATTTTAAGGGTAATGGTTTTAACGTACCAGAATACATTGTTGACCCTGTCAGTGGTGAGCAAATCGAAACCACAAATGGTGTGTACACCACTGCGGTTAACAATGCCAAAGGCGGTTATATTCGCGGTATTGAGCTTGCCTATACGCAAGTTTTCTCTTTCTTACCCTCACCGTTTGAAGGCCTAGGTATTAACGCCAGTTACTCGTATACCGAGAGTGAGGTGCAATCTATTACCGATTTAGGTGGTGATTCTGTATCGCAAGACTTGCCTGGCCTGTCAAATAATGTCTTTAACGGCACTCTTTTTTACAGCTATGAAAACTTTGAAACACGTTTGAATGTGCGTTATCGCGATGATTTCGTTTCAGAGCAAGTTGCTGTCAATGAGCAAGTGGTGAACTTTGATGCGGAAACAGTTATCGATTTCCAAACATCGTATCAGTTCACAGATTCATTCGGCATGTTATTACAAGTGAATAACTTAACTGATGAACCTACACAAAGCTACTTTGGAACAACCAGTAAAACAGGCACCACGCAATTCTTTGGTCGTCAGTTTTATCTAGGTTTTACCTATAACCATTGATCAGTAAGCTGGAGATAATAATATGAAAATAATAGCTAATTTTAGCCGCTTACTGATTGCATGTAGCATGGTATTGCTAGCAGCATGTGGTGGTGGCGCAAGTAACGATATAGATTCTGGGCAAGTTTTATTGACCTGTAGTGTCCCGCAAGTTCCCAATGAAGCGGGGACTGAATGTGTTGATCCACCACCGATTAGTTGTCCGGCACCAACGGTACCCGATGAGAATAATGAGAGCTGCGTAGTAGGCGCTGATCCCACTTTGCCTGATCCTGTGGTTTTCCCTGCAGATGACGAAGCCATCTTATTCTATAACCGCACCAGTGATGATGCCTACGAAGGCTATCGATTACACTCATGGAATAACGATGACTGTGATGCGTACGCAGCGCCGTTTGATGCCACTGATTGGGCAAATGGTCATGAATACGATGGTATTGATCCTAACTATGGCGCGTACTGGATTGTAAAACTAAAAGAGGGTTACAACGAGTGTGCTAACTTTATCGTGCATATTGGCACAGAAGGGTCTGGCAAAGCGTTTGGTGATGTCGATTTAAAAATGCCATTGATGCAGGACGATGAAAAGTTCCAACGTATGAACTTTACCATTCATGGTGAACCATCAGTATTTGAATATCCAATTATAAGCTTAGGTGAGCGTCCAGTGAGTATTTCTGGTGCCTCAGCGCATTGGATTGATTTATCTACTGTGATTTATCAGCCAAGTAATGAGCTGACAAGTATCATTAAATTACACTCTTCAAGCAGTGCTGATTTAGCTGTCGATGAAGATACCGGTGAGCTAAATGGTCAAGTGGTTGAGCTTACATCGACATCTTTAAGCGATGAGCAAATCGCTAAAGTACCACACCTTGCTGGATGGAATGCGTACCAAGGTAGCTGGGATGCAGCCGCTGCAAAAGAGCTTATTAAACAACAATTAGTTGTTGCGGGCTATGATGCTGATGGCAAGCTAACAGAAGCCACTTATGTGCAAACCGCTAAAGCCCTTGATGACTTATACACCAGTGGCGAAAGTGACGCTAATGAAGCACAACTAGGTGTGCATTACGCCAATAATGGTATTGATGTGTCGGTATGGGCACCGACTGCAAGCAATATGAAATTAGCGCTTTATGATGCTAATAAAACAGAGCTTGAACAACTTGCTATGACCTTTGATAGCGCAACGGGTATTTGGTCTAGCAATATCGATATCAGTCACGATCGCCATTACTACCGTTTCATGTTTGATGTTTATCATCCGACGACTAAGAAAATTGAAAGCTTATGGAGCACAGATCCTTATTCATTAAACGTTTCAACCAATGGTTTATATAGCCAACTAATTAACCTTGATGATGAAGATACTAAACCGACTGGCTGGGATGAGCGTATGGTGCCAACGATTGATTACCCTGAGCAAGCGGTAATTTATGAAGGTCATGTGCGTGATTTTAGTGTGCGTGATGAAACAGTCAGTGAAGCAAACCGTGGTAAGTATCTTGCGTTTACTGAGCTTGATAGCGCACCAATGCAACATCTTAAAAAGCTAGCAGATAATGGTTTAACCCATTTCCATTTACTGCCACTGACAGATATTGGCACTATAGATGAAGATGTCAGTCAGCGTGTTGATATCACTGCGACCTTAGGTGATTTATGTAGCCGCATTGACGATGATGCCGATGCATGTAAAACCGAAGATAAGAGTGCATTGATAGTTGATTTAATGGCGTCATACCTACCTGGCTCTGATGATGCTCAAGCACTTGCTAATGCAATGCGTGGTGTTGATAGCTTTAACTGGGGTTATGATCCGCATCATTTTATTGCGCCTGAAGGCTCTTACGCTTCATCACCTGAAGGTATTGCACGAGTCAAAGAAACGCGTGCGATGATCCAGTCTTTACAAGAAATTGGTTTACGTGTCGTGCTTGATGTTGTTTATAACCACACGACCTCATCAGGTGTTTGGGATAAATCAGTCTTCGATAAACTGGTACCAGGTTACTACCACAGATATAACGAAACATCAGGCGATATCGAGCGCTCAACCTGTTGTGAAAATACAGCAACAGAACATGTCATGATGGATAAGTTTGTTGCTGATTCTATGGTGATTCTAGCTCGTGATTTTGGTTACGATAGCTTCCGCTTTGATGTGATGGGGCATATGCCAAAAGCATCAATTATGACCGCGCTTAGTGCAGTACAAGCGGTTGACCCTGATACCTACTTTTACGGTGAAGGGTGGAACTTTGGTGAAGTCGCAGATAACCGTTTATTTGTGCAAGCTAAACAAATGGATATGGCAGGCACTGAAGTAGGTACCTTTAATGACCGTATCCGTGAGGCAATTCGCGGCGGTGCGTTCTTTAGTAATAATGCCACAGATGGCAATTTATCTGAGCAAGATACGTTGCGTTTATCACTGGCAGGTAACTTACAAAACTACATTCTTAAAGACTTTAAAGGTAATTCAGCAAAAGGCATCAGCTTTAGTTGGAGTGGTCAGCCTGCGGCTTATGCACTCGATCCGGCTGACAGCATTAACTATGTCTCTAAGCATGATAACGAAACACTATGGGATCAGCTGCAATATAAACATGGCACTAACTTAAGTATTGAAGAGCGTGTGCGTGTTCATAATATGGCTTTAGCTATGCCGCTGATGAGCCAAGGTATTCCATTTATGCAAATGGGTGCTGATATGCTGCGTTCTAAATCAATGGATCGGAACAGCTATGATTCTGGTGATTGGTTTAACTTTGTTGATTTCAGTAAAGAAACCAACAACTGGAATGTAGGTTTACCGCCTGCGCAAGATAACCAAGCGAAGTGGGGCGAAATTGCACCTATTTCAGCAAATACGAATGCGCAAGCGATGGCTAGCGACATTGAGTACGCAAGTAATGTATTTACTGAGTTCTTAGCAATTCGTAGTGCCAGCCCATTATTTAGTTTAACCACAGAGCAAGACATCTTAGACCGCGTTGGCTTCCACAATATTGGTAAGCGTCAACAGCAAGGCTTAGTCGTGATGAGTATCGATGATGGTGTTGGTTTGACTGATCTAGATAGCCAATACGATGCCATTGTCGTAGTGATGAACGGCACTGAGCAAAGCTTATCGCATACGGTATCAACGGCTGCGGGTTTTGAGCTTCATCCTGTTTTAAAAGCAAGTGTTGACTCAAGTATGTCAGCGGCAAGCTTTATAGCTGGTGAGGGCGAAGGGACCTTTACTGTTCCGCCATATACTGTTGCTGTGTTTGTGAAACCACAAGGTGATGCACAAGGCGAAGGCCTAAGTGCCGATGCGACTGTGGGGGCACCTGATATCGTACCATTTGGTAGCACGACGGTTTATGTTCGTGGCTCGTTAAACGACTGGGGTACGGCAAATAGCTTTGAATATGTGGGTAATGGCGAGTACAAAATTGCCATTCCTTTAACAGCGGGTAGTTATGAGTTTAAAGTCGCTTCAGAAGATTGGTCTACCGTTGATTTTGGTGCGCTTTCTGCTGATGTTGCTGAGGTGATCGAAGGTGAAGATGAGCCGCTAACACGTAGTGGTGCCAATATGATCTTTACGGCGGCAATGGATGCTGTTTATGTGTTCTCATTCGATGCCACAGACACCGATAACCCAGTACTTAAGGTTTATAACGAAGAGCCATTTGTTGGCACTGCAATTTATGTACGCGGTAGCTTAAATGATTGGGGTACCAGTGACGAGCTGATGTATCAAGGTAAAGGTATTTACACTTTCACTAAACAGTTAACCGCGGGTAGCTATGAATTCAAAGTGGCTTCAAGTGACTGGAGCACGGTGGATTATGGCTCAGGTGAAAGTAGCGCGGCAGTCACTGTGGGTACAGAAAAACTGCTCGCAGTAAAAGGTGCAAACATGACAATGGATATTGCAAGCGATGGTCAATATCAGTTTGTGTTTGATGCCAGCAACCTTGAAGAGCCACTCATGAGTGTATTTAATGCAGAAATGTTTGGCGCAACTCAGGTGTACTTACGCGGAAGCGTTAATGGTTGGGGCACAGATAACCCACTAATTTATGCTGGTGATGCGATGTACAGTACCACAATGACTTTAGAAGCTGGTGACTATGAGTTCAAAGTCGCTTCTGAAGATTGGAGTACCGTAGATTATGGCGGCAGTGGTGATGCCCCTGTTGCTGTACTTGGCGAAGCCGCTTTATTAGAAGCCGTTGGCGCCAATATCGCCCTGAGTATTGCAGCTGCTGGCGATTATCGTTTTACAGTGCAAGGACCTGATCTGAGTAAATTAACAGTGACGGTTGAAGCAGTGGAATAGCTTTCCCTGCAGTACCCTTAAGCCGGGCTTTTGCTCGGCTTTTTTTGTGTTTAATGAAAAGTTTGTATATTGTCATAACTCTCTATCAAGGAGCCTATGATGACAGAAACCAGTTTATTGAGTGCCAGCTTTGATCCAAAAGTAAAACAGTATTGGTTATTACTGGGTATTTTTACCTGTGTGATTAGTATGGTAGGTATCCCTTTCATTCCCATTGTTGCGTTAATAATCTGGCTGGTGGCAGGGCGTATTTTAGCGGCGATGTCAGCCACGTTGTTAACGCGTAAGTTAGTGGTAAAACGTGGTGTCTTCTTTAAAGAAGAGAAATCGATCCCACTTGAAAAAATAACCGATGTGGCACTTAGCCAAGGCCCATTAATGCGTCAATTTGGCCTTTATCGACTGAGCTTTGAAACGGCGGGTCAATCAGGGCAAGGGGCATTGGTATCATTGCTCGGAGTGGTTGATGCAGAGGCGTTTCGCGAAGCAATCTTGAAGCAAAAAGATGAGATGACTCAAAGCAGCAGTGCAAAACCTGAGCATCAAGCTGAAGATAGTCAGTTAGAATTGCTGCGTTCACTTACGTATAGCGTAAAAAACATTGAGCAAATGTTAGTTACGCTATTAGATGAAAAGCGTTAGAAAACCTGACAGATTTGTTCTGCATTACAGGTGATTACTGTGACATTTTCGTAGCCAACACGAGTCAGTGCTTCGGCACTCAGTGTGGCACGGGCACTACTTGCACAGTGTAAGTAAATGGGTCTTGCAGGATCTTTTTCAATTTCCATTAATTTCATTTCAAGTACACCGCGTGGGATATTAATGGCACCTGTTGCTGCTTTAGTTGCGTGTTCAGCAGGCTCACGTACGTCTATTAATAAACCATGGTTTTCGCTTAATTCTTGTTTTGCTTGGTCAGCGCTAATACGGCGCTGGTTTGGGGCAACAATTTTCATTAAGTCAGGAATTGGTGTCAGCATACTAATCCTCCATGCCAAGTTTGCGTAAAATAGTGATCATTGGGCACCACTTAGTGAATGCCGATTGAATTAAGTTTAGAGCAATAAATACCGTAAACCAAATCCACAGCGGACTGTGAAACTGTTGTAGCAACAATGAAATACAGATCATTACACCAGCAATTAGGCGAAGCGCGTCATTTAGTTTCATAATAAGACCTCGATAACAGAGTGATGTATTTAATATATTAGATAATGCTACATTAGTAAATTCTAATATTAGACTTTTCTAATATATCATTCTATACTTTAGCGGTATTTTAAGAATATAGAGTAGTGTGATTATGAACATCGATTTTGCGGCTATGGCCGACAATGTGGAGCAAGCAGAGCAAATGCTAAAGATATTGGCGAATAAAAATCGCTTGATGATCTTATGTTCGCTGCAAGATGGTGAAATGAGCGTGAGCGAATTAAACGAAGCTGTGCCGTTGGCGCAGTCAGCATTATCGCAACACTTAGCGGCGCTGAGAAAAGCTCAGATCGTCGCGACTCGACGTGAAAGCCAAACTATCTATTATCGCGTGGTCGATAAAAGTGTTATGGCAATCCTTGAAACCCTTCATGGTTTATTTTGCAAAAGGTAGTTAAGCAATGAATGCTATCGATAATGCAGTAAAAAACAGCTTGAGCGGCCGCCTTCCCGTTATTATTTTTATTATGTCGGTGCTGCTTGGCTTAATGGCATTAAAGCAAACCCCGCGTGAAGAGGAACCGCAAATTGTGGTTCCGATGCTTGATATATATGTGGCAGCACCAAACGTTGAAGCGCCAGAAGTAGCTAGGCTGGTAACTGAACCATTGGAGAAGTTATTGGCGCAGTTAACGGGCGTTGAGCATATTTACTCGACCACACAAAGTAATGCTGCTGTCGTTACTCTTCGCTTTGAAGTCGGTCACGATCGTGAGCAAGCCATTCTCGACACTTACGCTAAACTCTATAGCTATCAACACACGATGGCGTCAGTGATCAGCTCATGGCAAATACGTCCGGTTGAAGTGAACGATGTGCCCATTGTGATGCTGGGCTTATTTAGTAAAGATCCAAAACTTTACGATGACTATCAACTAACTCGTTTTGCCAACGAAATCGCTAACAGTTTACAGCGCATCGAAAACACCAGCGAAGTGAAAGTGATTGCTGGTCGAACTCGTCAATTAACGATTAACCTTGATGCAAGTGCTCTTGCTGCACACCAAACAACCCTAACCGATGTGTATTATGCGCTTAGCGCATCTAATCAATTGGTGAACGTGGGCAGTGTTGTTGAAGGTAAGCAGCAAATTGCTTTACAAGTGGGGGATGTTTTACGCTCTCAATCTGCGATAGAACGGCTTGTTGTCAACGTGGTAAACGGTAAGAGTGTTTACCTAAGTGATGTCGCCGAAGTGAGTGATGGTCCAAGCGAAGCACAAAGCTATCAATGGCTGGCTCAATCAGATAACCAGCAACAACTTCCTTTAGTGACTATTAGTGTCGCTAAGCAAGCTGGCACCAATGCGGTCGCTGTGGCCAACGAAGTGCACAGCATGATGGACACTTTATCGGCTAATCTATTGCCAGATGAAGTGGGCTACACCGTACTGCGTGACTATGGTCAAACCGCGAACGAGAAAGTAAATAACCTTACCTCAAGCTTAGTGTTTGCGGTATTTACCGTGGTTATTTTTGTTGGCGTATTTTTAGGTTGGCGACCAGCAATTGTGGTTGGTTTAGCGGTGCCTATTTGCTACGGCATCACCCTGACACTTGATTTTGCCTTTGGTTATACAATTAACCGAGTCACACTATTTGCACTAATACTTTCTTTGGGGTTATTAGTTGATGATCCAATTACTGGGATAGACAACATAAGTCGTTTTTTAACCCACAAAGGCGATAAAAAACAACGCATAGTTGATGCCATGAGCGAAATTCGTGTGGCGCTGTTTATGTCTACATTAACCATTATGGTGGCGTTCATCCCACTTGCGTTTATCACTGGCATGATGGGGCCGTACATGGCACCAATGGCATTTAATGTGCCAATTAGTGTAATGGTTTCGACCATAGTGGCATTTTTTGTTACGCCTTGGTTGGCAATGAAACTACTTAAAGCGCCAGTCGATGACAGCGTACAACTTGATGCCAATCAGCATGGCTTATATGAGCGCATATTATCACCATTACTTGAGTCTAAAGGCCGCGCCAAACTCGTTTTATGGACTACATTAGCCTTGTTTGTCGCCAGTGCCATGTTACCCGTAATGCGTGCAGTGCCTTTAAAGCTATTACCGTTTGATAATAAAAACGAGTTGCAAGTTTTAATCGATATGCCAGAAGGTACAAGCCTTGAGCAAACCGCCGCTTTCACTCGACAAGTACAAACCATCACTTGGCAATTAAATGAAGTAAGTGAGGCGGCAGCCTACGTTGGTCAGCCATCAAGCATGGACTTTAATGGTATGGTGCGTGGTTATTATCGACGTGAAGCTGCTAATTTAGCTGAGCTCAGAGTATTACTGCTCGATAAAACTGAGCGTGATCATCAATCTCATGGCGTGGTCATGCGCTTGCGTGCCGCATTAGCGCCACTGGCAACCGATGGCATTGTAATTAAAGTGGTTGAAGTGCCACCGGGTCCGCCGGTTTTAAGTACCTTAGTGGCTGAAGTTTACAGTGAGCCATTTGTTGATACAGACACGCACTATCAAGCAGCCCTTGCTGTTGCTGCAAGGTTAAAACAAGAGCCGCATGTGGTTGAAGTTGATACCAGTATTGCTGCCAATGCGCCCTTACAGCGTTTTGTTACCGATAAAAGTAAAGCGTCATTGTCGGCGGTGTCTACGCAAGATATTGCCCAGACCTTAGCCATTGCCTCACATGGACAAAATGTTGGGGTGTTATATGTTAGCGGCGAAACAGACCCTGTCGATATAAAGTTACAACTGCCTTATCAAGATCGTAACCAATTTGCTCAATTGCTGGCATTACAAGTTCGTGGTGATAGGGAACTTGCAAAAACCAGTGATGAATTTGGGCTACAAAGTGCACCACGTCCGCTGGTGGCGCTATCTGAGTTAGGTGAATTTCAGCATCAAGATGTTGCCAAGCCAATTATGCGTAAAGATCAGCGTAATGTTGTGTATGTAATGGCTGAGCTAAATGGCCGTACACCCGCTGAAATTATTGCTGACGTCAATGCCGACTTAGGTATTAGCGCTGACGAATTTAACCAAACTGATTGGCAAAGTAGGCACTTTTTCAATAATGGCGGTAGCCAAGCTTGGCAATTACCTGTTGGCACTGACGTGACCTTTAGTGGTGAAGGCGAATGGCGAATTACCATTGATGTATTTAGAGATATGGGTATTGCCTTTGCATTTGCGCTAACAGCCATTTTCATCATCTTACGCATTCAAACAAACTCTGCGAGTTTGTCACTGATTATCATGTCGGCTATTCCATTAACCGTAATAGGGATCATGCCGGGCTTTTGGCTATTAAATCAATTTGGAGAGCGCAGCATTGCTGGTGCTCCTGAGCCGGTGTTATTCACTGCAACAGCCATGATTGGCATGATTGCACTTGCTGGTATTGTGGTTCGTAACTCACTTATTTTAGTTGAGTTTATTAATCAAGCTCGCGGCCAAGGTATGGCAATTAAACAGGCTTTGATTGCCGCAGGTACGGTGCGTATGCGCCCTGTGTTACTGACTGCGGGAACCACCTTATTAGGTAACTTGGTGATCACCCTAGACCCGGTATTTAGCGGTCTAGCGATCGCAATTATTTTTGGTATTGTGGCATCAACATTGTTCTCATTATTTGTTGTGCCATTGGTTTATTATTTAGTGTTTGCAAAGGATGCAGCCAAAGAGGAACAAGCTCATGCAGGGTAAATCGAAACTTATTGGTTCAATCATCGCGTTATCTGTGATCATTGTGGCGGTACTTTACATGGCGGGCAGTTTCTCTGATAAGCAAGCTGCAGGCATGAAAAACCCATCAGCAAATGATTACACTGGTCAGTTAGTGACAGTGACACTGGCAGATATTGCGCGTGATGAAGTTGTACCGGGCACCGTGATTGCAAAACAAAATACGCAAATTTCATCACGGGTTATGGCACAAGTTGAGCGTTTAAATGTACGCGCTGGCGATACTGTAAAACAGGGTGATGTGTTAATTACCTTGCAGCAAGATGACTTTAAAGCTGGGCTTGCTCAAAGCGAAGCACAAATAAATGCAATTAATGCGTCGCTGACTCAAGCAGAGAAACAACTTAAGCGTATTAACGATTTATACAAGCAAGGTTTGGTATCTGTTAGCGAATACGACGATGCAAAAGCAAGGTTCGATAATTTAACTGCGAACCTAGCGATTGCTAAACAGCAGCAAACACAAGCGCAAGTTGCACTGAGTTTTACGCAAATTAAAGCGCCGATTTCAGGTGTTGTGGTTGAGCGTTTTGCAGAGCCTGGCGATACCGCAACTCCTGGCACGCCATTACTCGCGCTGTATAACCCACAACAATTGCAATTAGCATTTAATGTCAGAGAACAACAAGCAATTAAGTTGAATGTTGGGCAAACTCTAACGGTCAAATTACCTGCTTTATCTACGTCAATGCCTGCCACAGTGACAGAAATTGTGCCCGTTGCTGATAGTGCTGCGCGTAGTATGGAAATTCGTTTAGAAACAGATGCCCAAACTGGGTTAATGCCTGGTCTTTATGCGCAATTACAATTACCACTCGCCACTGAAAAAGGGGTGTTGATTGAGTCAAGCTGGGTGCAGCAATATGGCCAATTGAGTATGGTCTATTTACTTGAAAATAATCAGATAGTGCGTCGCTATGTGCGCCTTGGCGAAATGCTCGATGGTAAGCAGCACATCGTTTCAGGTTTAAACCCGGGTGATGTGCTGGCTGTTGATTTTAAAACTAAATAAAGGTCGCTATTTCGTCCAGCGACTTTTTCACTAAGGCATGCTCAGGGATGGTTGCATCTGTGCTTGGGTAGCCAGCAATTAGCAGCATGTAAGGGCGCTCATTATCTTTATCGCGGCCACAAATTTCGGTTAAAAAGCTCATTGGCTTTGGTGTATGCGTAAGGGTAGCAAGGCCAGCTCTGTGTAGTGCTTGAATTAAAAAACCGGTTGCTAGGCCAACAGATTCATGAACATAGTAATTGGTATTTTTGTCATCGGCAGAAATACCGCCTTTCTTTTGACTAAACACGGCAATTAGCCAAGGTGCATGCTCAAGGTAGGGCTTACTGGCATCGGTGCCAAGTGGTTTTAAAGCATCTAACCATTCTTCACCTGCGCGACCTTCATAAAATGAGCGCTCTAGTTTTTCAGCGGCTTCACGAATTTGTTTTTTCACATCGCTGCTGTGTATTGCTACAAAGTGCCAAGGTTGATGATTGGCACCACTCGGTGCAGTGCCTGCCGCTTTAATACAGGTTTCGATAATTTCTTTTGGCACTGGGCGATCGCTAAAGCTGCGAATACTGTGGCGACGCTGACTCACGGCTAAAAACTCTTCGGCGCGTTTAAGCATCTCGTCATGAGGGTACTCAATAAAGTCATTGAGAGGCTGATTTTTGTGTTCTTGCATGGCTTTTCGCTTCTTGTGTGTTGATGATTTTAATTATGAATATGTTGGTTTCGGCGGTACTCTTTTAATTCATTGCTCAACCAATCTTTTGCATTGAGTAACGACCCATTGCTGAGTCTTACTTTATAGGGCTTACCGCTCCATGAGCTTTTACTCGCCAAATTTTCGATAAATTTTTCGGCCGTTTTTGCATAGCGGGTCGCTTTTCGATACTTCATAGCAAGGTGTTCGGCAGCATCTTGGCTTGAGTGCTCGGTGCCGTTGCGAATAAATACGGCATCGCTTTTAGCGACAAAATCAATGAGGTGATTTATCTCTTGTTCTGGGGTTGCTGCATCACTGAATTGGCTAATGCTCAATAACATTAATGCGATTAACCAATATCCTTTCATTGTTACTTTCACTGTACTTTTTGCTCTATGGTTAGGGTTGCAATTATTGGATTATGATCTGAGCTTACAAGCTCAGGCACTATAGTTGTCTCTATTTTGACACCGCGCACCCATACTTGGTCAAGTGCTAATCCAAATGCTTTGGTGCGTTTATCATTTAAATAAATAGCTTCGTGTAAACCTAGCTTGGTTAATGTTTGCTGTAATAAGGCTTGGCGCTCATCACTCCAGGTATTGAGATCACCAGCAAATACGATAGGGCCTTTATGCGTTCGCATAATAGCGGCGGCATCGTCGAGCTGTTGTTTAAAGTCACTAACACCCATCGTAAAGTTAATGGCATGCAGGTTTATACTCAGTAATAACTGTTGATTTGGCAGCGCATACTCCACAATATTGGTCGCTTTTGGACTACGTAGCCAAGGCTCTTTATGGGTGAGTGTACAATGTACTGCGGCGGGCCAGCGGCTGAGTGTCATAACCCCTGATTGCACGCAGCCGCTCTTATAGCCTTTAGCAAAGCGCCAATAGGGTTTGAGTTTTGTAAGCGCGGGTTCTTCGATAGCTTCTTGCAGTAACACAATATCAGCATCGGCATTTAGGTTTTGCAAATCGGTGAGTAAGCCATCTATTTGTGCCTTGTAAATATTCCAACTCAATAACTTAAACTGATAGGGCAAAATATAATGTTCTGCGTAAGTTTGCATGCGACTTTGTGCTAACTGCTGTTGGCAATTAGCAAGGTTCTCAGCGGTTTTGGTGATACCTTGTTGCTCATCAGAGCTAGGATCGCTTGAAAAGCTATACCAAGACAGCACACTCAAACACACAAGTAATAAAAATATACGCAGATATGCCGTCATAATGACCTTTAGTTACTTTCCTTGAGAGTTAGTCGTTGTAAGCCTCAGTTTAGTTCAAAGGCTAAATGTTAGAAACTGTAGTATTTTCTACAATTTCTATACGCTTTCTTACCCAAAATGAGTACTCATATTCTTATACTTACTGAGCTTAACAACTCAGACAAAGGAACTACTCATGAAACAAATGGCCTGTATGCTGCTTGCCTTATCGGTGACAGCGTGTTCATCAGTCACCATAGTGCCAGAAAAAACAACCAATAAATTAGCCACTAAAGCTGATTACCAAGATAGCCGCCCATTCTTTTTGTGGGGCCTCGTTGGTGAAGAGCGCGTTGATGTAAAGGCTATTTGCCAAGATAAAAAAGTTGCCCAAATGCAATCGCAACAAACATTCGCTGATGGCGCATTAGGACTCGTTACACTCGGAATTTATGCTCCTCACACAGTAAAAGTATGGTGTGAGCAACAAGCACAGGAGCAACAACTATGAAAAGCCTACTAATAACAACTGTGTTAGTGGCAACCTTAAGTGGTTGCACAAATATCTACTTTGATAACGGCAGTGCCGTTCAAGCTAATAAAGCAGCTGCAACAGAGCAATGGCATCATAACTTTGCCGCGGCGCTTTACGAAGGTTCAAAGCCTGTAGACTTATCTGAGGAGTGCCCAGATTCCGAGTGGCAAACCGTTCACACTTATAAGTCGTTCACTAATGGTCTAGCTGAAGTTGCAGTAAACCAAGTTGGGCCTATTTGGTACCCAAAAACAGTTGAAATAAGCTGTGCCCAAGTACCTTACAAGCCAGACTAGTTACTCATAACGCAGTGCATCAATTGGGTTTAAGCGTGCCGCTTTAATAGCGGGTGCTAAGCCAAATACAATACCAATCAATGAAGTAAAGCCAAATGACAGCATAATCGCCCAACCCGGTATGTAGGCATCTGGCATGCTCGGCACTGATAACGAAATCAGTGCCGCGGCACCATACCCTATCGCTAAACCAATTAAACCACCAAACAGTGATAGCACCACCGCTTCAACTAAAAATTGCAGCATTATAAAGCCTGGTGTTGCCCCTAATGCTTTTAAAGTACCAATCACACGAGTACGCTCTGTTACCGAAACCAGCATGATATTCATCACACCAATACCACCAACTACCAGGCTGATACCCACTATCCCCGCGGTAATTGCGGTAGCACTTCCGGTAAATTTATCGATATTAGCACGGGCTTTTTCAGCTGTTTCAAATTCAAAGTCGTCATCTTCACCGTCTTTCAGTTTATGTAGTTGACGTAAGATGCGGCGAATTTTACCTAGTACTTGCGCTTCGTTAGCATCGTCTTTCAACCGAAACATCATTTGAACATTGGTATCAACACTGCCGCCTTCTAATGCACTCATGGTACTTATCGGAATATTGATGTAATCGTCTTGGTCAAAACCTAATAAACTACCTTGTTTTTCAGCAACACCAATAATGCGAAACCACTCACCACCGAGTTTGATATATTCACCTACAGGGTTTTCAGGTAGGTTAAGCTTTTCGATAATTGAAGGGCCGATAAATGCAACTCGACGCCGTTTTTCATCATCTTCTGCGCGAATAAATCGGCCGAGTTCTGGGTAGGTGCG
Source organism: Pseudoalteromonas sp. S4492 (assembly GCF_005886115.1). Taxonomy (NCBI): domain Bacteria; kingdom Pseudomonadati; phylum Pseudomonadota; class Gammaproteobacteria; order Alteromonadales; family Pseudoalteromonadaceae; genus Pseudoalteromonas; species Pseudoalteromonas sp. S4492. Next base: position 18,507 of record NZ_PNCP01000011.1, on the reverse strand, counting down.
GTAAGCTTTTTGATAGTCTTGCTCGGTGCCCATTACCCGAGAAGCATGGCTTTTATTGCCATACTCAGCTGCGCCAGAAAAGCGCCAAGTAAACATCAGTGCAGTAAAAGTTTCGGCTTCTTTAACGCGTGCTTTTAGAGTTAAAAAGTCGTTGTAAGTCAGCTTTGCTTGTTGCCCCACCATTTCTTTTTCCATACTTGTGTAAGGTTTGATATTGGTGACATCGGGAGACATATCAGCAAGCTGATCATTAATTTGTTTGGTAAACCCTTGCATTACTGCCACCACGGTCACAACCGCAGCAACTCCAATAATAATGCCCAAGCAGGTAAGTGCACTGCGCATTGCATTGGCTTTTATTGCCATCAATGCGGCTTTTGTTCCTTCCATTACAGCGATAGCAGATTTAAACATGTTGCCTTGCTCCTTCGCCTTTTCGGGTATCACTGACAACCTTGCCATCAACCAAACGAATAACCCGTTGGCAGTGATCAGCAATATCTTGTTCGTGAGTAACCAAAATAATGGTGTGCCCTTCGTTATGAAGCTCATCAAACAGCGCCATGATCTCAGTGGTGGTTTTACTATCCAGGTTACCGGTAGGCTCATCACCAAGTAGAATATGGGGTTTAGTAACTAGTGCGCGAGCAATAGCGACACGTTGACGTTGGCCACCAGAAAGCTGGCTCGAAAGGTGATTGACCTTATCGCCAAGGCCGACCCGTTGTAATGATTCGAGCGCTTGTTGTTTTCGCTCTTTGGCAGAGATAAATCGATACACCAAAGGCTGCATAACATTTTCAAGAGCGGATGCTCGTGGTAATAAATTGAAACTTTGAAAAATAAAGCCAACACTTTCATTACGTTGGTGAGCAAGCTCCGTTTCGGTCATGCGCTTTACTAACTTATCTTTTAAATAGTAGTCACCACTGGTGGGAGTATCTAAACAGCCAAGCAAGTTCATCAGGGTTGATTTACCTGAACCCGAAGGGCCAATAATGGCAACATACTCATTTTGAGCAATTTCAATATTAATATCATCAAGGGCTTTGAAAACTTGTTCGCCCATTTTGTATTGTTTATTGATATTGCTGAGCTTGATCACCGCAGACATTATTTAGCACCTTTTTCAGGGCTGTTTTTAACGGCTACCGTATCACCCTCTTTAAGTGAACTAAGTGGTCTAGCAGGGCCGATAACAATACGATCTCCCTGAGAAACTCCGCTGGTTAGCGCTTGTTCGATATCTGAAGAAATACCTACCGTAACAGCTGTTTTAGTTACTGTGTTATCTGTATTAAGCTTCCAGACAAAGTAGCTATCATCCTCTTTTTGAATGGCTTCGATGGGGAGTTTTAAGCCATTTTCGGCGATGCTCGTGGCGATTTCTGCGCGGCAACTCATTCCGGCATATAGCTGGCGGTCAGTGGCATCAAGCAGTACTTTGACTTTAAATGATAAGCCTTGTGAACCGGCTTGATTTTTTGCTGATGTGCCAATGTTTATTACTTTGCCAGTGAAAGGTTGATTTGGGTAAGCGGCGGCATAGATATCTGCATGTTGGTCTAATTTGATACCGGCAATATCGGTTTCATCCACTCGAAGTTCGGCTAATATTGCGCTTGGATCAGCTACTAGCATCAAGTCTGAGCCAATAATGTTGGTTGTTCCCGCAATAACGGTTTCACCTTCTTTAATATTTACCGAAGCAAGAAGGCCACTCATTGGAGCGCGAAACACGCTTTTATTCAAACGGTCTTCAGCAATCAATAACGATGCTTGTGCTTGGTTGTAAGCTTCACGTTTTGCTTCAATATCTATTTTTGCTAAATCGCGGGCATTTTGTAGGTTTTCATACACTTCTTGGCCAGCAAGGCCAACTTCATAAAGCTCTTTTTGGCGGCTTAATTGACGCTCAATATTTTTTAATCGGGTTTCGCTATGCTTAATATCGATTTCGGTCGCACGAAGCATGGCTTTGTTGCGGGCAACTTCAGATTCAAACGCGGTCGTATCTAGGCGCATTAAAATATCGCCCTCAGTGACACTTTCACCTTCCTCTACAAACACTTTCGCTACACGGCCTGTCACTTCTGAGCGCAGTTGCACTTGGGTATTAAAGACTAGGTTACCAGAGGCTAAAATTGAATCGGCAATATTGCCTTGTTCAACTTCAGCAATATGCATTTCTGGCGCTTCTTTATTGCCGGTGACTTGTTTTGAAATCAGTAAAGCGACAAATGCTGTAACAGCGAGGCCAATTATAATGGCTTTTTTCATGTTACTTCCTTGATGTTAAGAGCGGCATATTGCCGCTCAAAGCAGAATTAAACGAGCGCGATTACAGTCCAAATACCGTAAATAACAATACTTGGTAGGGCTGCAAACAGTAGCGCTTTATTGAAAGTGAAATTAGTCCAACTCTTCAAACCGATAGCTGCGATGAAAATGCCCCAAATAGAAAAGATATTGAGACTTTCAAGTAAGGTGTAAAATGGGTGGCCAATTTCTAAGCCAATCAAAAGTTGGTTAATTGAAGCATAGTTAAATAATGATTGTGATATTTGGTCAGTACTTGCAGTTAATACTAAGATGAGTAAACCAAGGCTTGAGATAATCATTGGCATCATAGTCCACACACCAAAGCCGTACCAAGCCCCATAACCATAATTAGCTTCTGGGTCTTGCTTCGATACAAATAGGTAATAGCCTGCCATCAGGGCATTGATAACAGCTAGACCAATAATGCCACCAATCATTGCAAACCAAACTTGCAAATCAATGGTTTGCTCCATGCTTTGGCGAATCATTTTTTGTTCTGCAATAGTGGCATCTACACTGGCAACAGCGACTTGTTGATCGATTAAAAATTGCGGGTCAGCTTTATTGTAAAAAGCAAACATGCTGGCAGCGAGAATGCCGGCAAGTAAGATAAAGGCAACAAAAGACCAACCTTTTGCTTCTTTTAAGCCATTAAAAGCTTTGCTCGGGCTGATAAAAATATCAACCAAAGCAGTCATGACATTTGATGATTTCATTTTTTATTCCTTGTTTTATAACATTTGTTTTTAGGTACTAAAATATCCTGTTTAGTAACAAATTAGCAATTTGTTTTGTAACTGTATGTTAACAGCTGTGATTAGTAAATCTGTGATATGGTTTAAGGATTAATTTGAGTCGAATTTATTAGGAATAGTAGGTCGTTATGGTGAATAGCAAAGGTCGTTGTATTGATGAGTTGGTATTAGGATTCTGGCGCTTGTTAGATTGGCAGATAACGCCACAGCAATGCTTAAGTTTTTTAGAAAATGCAATAGAGATGGGGGTGTCACATACCGATCATGCTGACATCTACGGTGAATACGGTTGTGAAGCCGAATTTGGTAAAGCACTTAAACTAAAACCAAGTATTCGTGATGAAATCAAAATAATCACTAAGTGTGGTATCAAGCCTGCGTTTGCAAGCCTAGGATTGCAAGGCAAAGCAAACCATTATGATTCAAGTGCCGCGCATATAATTGCCTCAGCACAGCAGTCACTTAAAAACTTCAACACTGATCGTTTAGATGTATTACTTATCCATCGCCCTGATTACTTAATGAACGCCGATGAAATGGCACAAGCATTTAATACCCTAAAAGCAAATGGTGATGTGCTTGACTTTGGTGTATCTAATTTTACGCCATCGCAACTTAGCCTGTTGCAGTCGCGTTTAGACTTTGAGCTTGTGACCAATCAAATTGAGTTTTCTCCTTACGAAATGAAAGCGCTTGATGATGGCAGCTTAGACCAATGCCAATTGCTCGATATCAAACCTATGCTTTGGTCACCATTAGCTGGGGGTCGTATATTCTCAAGTGATGATGAAAAAGCGGTACGTTTACGTGCAGTGCTAGAGCAGGTTGGTGCTGAAATTGGCGCGACAGCCATTGATCAAGTTGTTTATGCTTGGCTGTTAATGCACCCAAGTGCACCGTCTGTGGTACTCGGTACGGGGAATATTGAGCGTGTTAAATCAGCGGTTGAAGCTAAGCAGCTTACAATGAACCGTGAACAATGGTATCGCATTTGGCAAGGCTCAACTGGTCATAGTGTGCCTTAACGTACAGCCCAAAATGAGAAAAGGGCCTTACGGCCCTTCGTGTTGCAGCAAGTAACACATTCTTTATAAAGTGAAGTCAACCGCGTAAGCGACGTACACTTTTACATCTGAACCATCGATGTCATTGTCTGAAAGACCGAAAGTAAAGCCGTCTTTCGACACTGAAACGCCGTAGTCGATGATGTCATCATCACCAATGAAATCCCCTGAGTAATGACCTAAATGAAGGGCCATTTCTGCACCGGTACTACCAACTGGGAAGCTGTAGTCAGCATTTAAATAAAGTGAATCACCAAAATCTGTACCGTCACCGCTTGCTGCTGATGTTGCTAGTATTGCTGCACCAAAGGTGAAGCTACCCATGCTAATGCTACCGTAGATTTCTGAGAAGTCTGCATCTGTGTAAGATGCTGCATCTGGGTATGCATAATAAATGTAGCCAACATCGTAGCTAAAGGTTTCATTGATTTCACCGCCAAAACCAGCATAAAGGTCTAGCTCGTAAGTCATGTCGTCAGCCCAGCTAGCATTCGACACCCAAGTACCTGCATAAAAGCCAGATTCACTTGCGTAGTCGATACCACCCTGGATTGCAGCATCACCACCGCCTTGCTCTTGACCACGCCATAAGTAGTTTGAAGTTGCCGCAGCGTTTGCTGTGACTTCTGCATAGCTATATGTTGAGCTCAAAGTTAATAGCGCAAGGGCGCTTGCTGCGACCGTTTTTTTTAGTTTTAGCATGTTTCTGTATCCTGTTGTTATGTTGATTTTGTCCCATTTCAGATTGCAGTCTGGTTATTATTTGAGGACATTTTCTATGTGTTGTCTGGATACGATATTGCACTGGTTGTGCCAAGTTCATTTTGTATGGGATATTTTATGCTTAAACGCTTTAAAAACAGACTTTTAAGCTTGTTTAATTTTGGAAGGGGTGGTTATTTGAATTATTCATGCGCACACGTGTGGTGCAATAAATAACCCGATTGCACAATTGCGAAGCAACCGGGTTTTGCTTATTTGAGAGTGACTTAGCCGAAAATTGCACGCATTAGACTAATTGTTTCTTCGACGCTGCGGCCTTTTTCAACTTCACTGATGATTGAATCGCGCTTAGCTTTGATATGTTCAGGGGTATCATCGCTTGCTAGTGCGCGGTCTACCAGTATCTCAGCTGATTCTTTGCCACGGCGTACGGTCTTTTTACCTGCTGAGCTCGTGGTACTCTTAGGTTTGTTTAACAACTTAATATAGTTTGAGTTATCAGCGGTACTTTTATCTGCATAATAAAAGAAGCTCGGTAATAGGGCTTTGATTTCAACCAGAGAGTGTTCAAGCTCATTTGCTGCGTTGGCCATTTTGAACCAAGGCATACTATGAATGGCTTCGACAACATCTTGCCAGTAGCGCTCAAAATCGCGGTTATTAAGCTTAGTAATGCCTAATGCCGCACAAAGAGCATCGAGCTTACTATTTACGATTGGTGTAAACACGTCAGGTCGGCGCATCGCAAGTAAGCGAGTAGCAGGAGCAAGCGTTGGTTTTTCATCGCTGCCATTAAATGCCATGAAGTAAGCAACCATAAAATGCTGATAATGTTCTTGCGTTACTTCACCCTCCAGTGGAATGTGTGCAAGCGCTTCATCAAATGCGCCAGGTAAATCACTCAACATTTGGTGGAAACCTTTTGCGTTCTTGGTAGAAGCAAACCATTCAACGTCGAAGTTATAGCTGCTTGGGTCTAGTGAAGCACTGTGTTTACCTGAAAACGCTAAACGGTCTTCAGGGATCATTTCTTTGAGTGATTGCGATTTAATTGCTGCAAGGTAATTAGCCAAGCGTAGTTGCTCATCAAGCGCTATCAGTTCTTTATGCTGTTCGATGAAGCCTGCGATAACAGGCCATGGCGCAACCCTTAGTGTTTTTAGCTGCAAAAAGCTGATTGCAGAAATTAATAAGTCATGAAGTTTTTTAAGTGTCGGTAATTGCTTATCTTCTAACAGATCGTAGTTAATGCGATCGCGGCTTGCACTTAATAGCTCATAGCACCAACCTAAAAAGTCTTCAGGGTGATTTTCTACTTTAACTGCCATTAGGTTTAAGCTGATATCAGAGGCTTGCTTGAGGATGTTTTGATAAATTTGACTTTCTTGCTCGCCAAGCGCCATTTTTGACGGTGAAATAAGCAGTTTCTTCATGCTTAATCGATACTCCAGTTTTGACTAAATTGGGTTGTTTAATTTTAGTACACAGGGTGCAAAAACAACAGGGGCGTGCATCATACCGAAGTAATGAAATGATGCAATCTTACTGATAATTTATAAGTAAGATTGCGTCTGACGTGGTTAATTAATCATTGTCATCGAGTGTAAATAATTGTTCAACACTGAGCTCAAAGTGAGCAGCAATTTTTAACGCGATAATCACCGAGGGTATAAAGCGGCCTGTTTCAACTGTGCTAATGGTTTTACGTGATACTGCAATGGCATCAGCAAGTTCTTGCTGCGATAAACCCTTATCTTTACGGAATTTAGCGATATTATTTTGCACTTTTACACCTAGTCTCTACTTTGCCAAATAATTGATACGCCATATATCAAACACATCAAGGCAAGGTAAAATGTGGCCATCATGCTATGAGATACATTTAAAGCAAGTTCATCAGCTAATAAAAAAATAGCCCCCATGCTAAAAAGTAATCCAAGCACAACATGTTTATAAGCGATGGTATCAACCGTATTTAAAAATTCATCCTTATATGTAAGGCGATAGCCAAGTTTCCATGTAAATCCACCTCTAATTACAAACATAAAGAATGAACCAATAAATGCGGCACCACCAATAAACAGTAAAGGCACTGATGTTTGCTTGAGCATTGGGTAAACACTAATAATCAATAACGTGACTCCCATGAATATTGAAAACCATGCGTTATGACTCATAAACTTTTCTTCCGTTTTGATATCTTGCTTAGACATAATCGATTCCTTTTATTTTCAACTCAAATGTAACCTACAGGTATCAATGTAACCCTAGGGTATCATGTGGTCAAGTTTTTTTGTAACCTGTAGGTATCAAAAAGTTTCAGCGCTGATTCATATTCTTGTACCTAAGCTTGTTTACGAACCTTTTTATGTGTTGGGCAATGCATTTGCGCCTAACTCCCGCTATGATATGAACATTGTTTGCCCATTTTTAAGGATGATTATGAAAACCTTACTGAAAATCGTTGGTGTCATCTTCGTATTACTGATTGCATTGGTAGTCGCAGCACCATTTCTCATACCTACAGACGCGATATTTAATAAAGTATCGGAGCAAGTAGAACAAACCACAGGTCGTAGTCTGACTATTAACGGCGATAAAAAGTTGTCGGTATTTCCATCATTAAAACTCGAATTGAATGATGTGCACTTTGCCAATATGCAAACGGGCTCGCAAAAAGATATGGCGAGCATGCAACAACTTGCTATTCGTATCCCTTGGATGTCGTTATTTGGCGGTGAGTTTAAGCTAGATAAATTTGTGATTAACGAACCAACGATTTTGTTAGAAACCGATAAAAATGGTAAAGCAAACTGGCAATTATTTGATGCGGTTGCTGAGCAACCACAGACAGAGCAGCAAAAGAGTTCTAGCGCAGTTAACTTACCAGATAACTTTGATATCGAGCTTGGTGAAGTGGCAATCTATGGCGGTACTTTTACTTATCTAGACGGTAAAACCGGGGCAAAACAACAGATAAGCGATTTAGAGTTAGCCATCTTATTACCTTCTCTTCGTAAGACCTTAGAGTTAAAAGGCGGTATTACCTATATGGGTGAGCGCTTTAACTTAGATGTCACGCTAGATACACCGGTAAAAGCAATTGAAGGCGAAACCTTTAATGTCAGCACTGAGGTTGATTCTCGCTTAGTCGACTTGAACTTTAAAGGTGCAATTGCAGAAATGGGTAATGATGTGCAAGGGCTTCTTTCTGTTAGTGGTGACTCTGTTAAAAACATTGCGAGCTGGCAAGGTGTAGAGCTTAATGCAAAAGAAAATGCGTTTAATGCCTTTAATGTAAAAGGTTCAATGCACCTAAAAGGACAGCAGTTTAAGCTTACTGAGCTACTAGCCACGCTAGATGAGCTGCAAATTAAAGGTAAAAGCGATATTAAGCTTGGTGACCGTTTAGCTGTAAATGCCGATATTGATTTAGGGATGCTTGATTTAAACCCTTACTTACCGGAGGGCGTAGCTAAAGAAGAACAAGCAGAGCCTGCAGCAGATGCGCCTGCACAGCCAATTGTTTGGGATGATACTGCAATTGACATGAGCGGCTTAAATGCATTGGATGCAAATGTAGTCGTGCGTTCAAGTGGCTTAAAAGCAAATGATATTACTCTTGGTGAAAACCAGTTAACGGTGAACCTAAAAAATGCAGTGGCTAAAATCAGCCTAGATAAGTTTGTTGCTTATGAAGGCAATGGTAAAGGTGTGATCACCGTCAATGCCAAGCAAACACCGTATAAAATTAGTACCAACTTTGCTTTAGATAAAATTGATGCACAGCCATTACTGACTGATGCAGCTGGTTTCGATAAGTTGATGGGTAAAGGCTCTCTAAACTGGGATCTTACGACCACAGGTCAAAGTCAAAAGAGCTTTATTAATGCATTAAATGGTAAGTTAGGCTTTGAGTTTGCAGATGGTGCGGTAAAAGGTGCCAACATCGCAGAGATGGTTCGTAAAGCAAAAGAGCTTATCAAAGGTAACTTAAGTGCAGTATCTGAAGGGTTAGATACTGGCTTTGATAACTCACAGCAAACAGACTTCTCAGCATTGAAGGGCAGTTTTGTATTCACTAACGGTGTAGGTGAAAATAAAGACTTGTCGCTACTTAGCCCGCTTGTCCGTATTACTGGTTCAGGTAAGGTTGATTTACCAATGACGACTGTTGATTACCGTTTAGTGACAGGTATTGTTGATTCAATCGAAGGTCAAGGCACGACCGATGACAGCACAGGCTTTAAAATTCCCCTGCGTATCAAAGGTCCATTTCATGATGTTGGCTATAGCTTAGATGTTAGTGATGCGGCGAAAGAAGAAGTGAAAGAGAAAGCTAAAGATAAAATTAAAGACAAATTAAAAGGTCTATTTGGTAATTAATTAAAATTTAATTAAATACTAAAACAGGGCGCATTTGCGCCCTGTTTGTTTTATAATCAATAACAAACCAGCAAGCTGCTGTAATTCCTCAATGCAGGCATTGCGATTAATTCCAAATTAATTAAAAAATAACCTACCACTTCCTTGCCATTGCTGCTACAATTGCCCGCCCTTAAGAGACAACTTGCTTGTTTTTTGAGTGGAATTTAACCGAAATGTCTTGATTTTAAACAAAATTAAGGCGTGTTGTAATTTCTACACCGGAGGTCATTAACATGATCCAAATGCAAACTCAGCTGGACGTTGCTGATAACAGCGGCGCTCGCAAAGTGCAGTGTATTAAAGTCCTTGGCGGTTCGCACCGTCGCTATGCAGCGGTTGGCGATATCATCAAAGTTTCTGTAAAAGAAGCTATTCCTCGCGGTAAAGTGAAGAAAGGTGATGTTAAAAACGCGGTAGTTGTGCGTACTAAAAAAGGCGTTCGTCGTCCGGACGGTTCTTTGATCCGTTTCGATAGCAATGCGGCTGTTATCTTAAACGATAACTTACAGCCAATTGGTACTCGTATCTTCGGCCCTGTGACTCGTGAACTTCGTACTGAAAAGTTCATGAAAATCGTTTCACTAGCACCAGAAGTACTATAAGGAGTCTATCATGGCAGCAAAAATCCGTCGTGATGACGAAGTAATCGTACTAGCAGGCAAAGACAAAGGTAAGCGCGGTAAAGTGCTTTCAGTTGTTGCTGAATCTGGTCGAGTATTTGTCGAAGGCATCAACTTAATCAAGAAGCACCAAAAGCCTGTTCCTCAGTTGAACCAAGCTGGCGGTATTGTTGAGAAAGAAGCGTCTATCGACGTATCAAACGTTGCGATCTACAACTCGGAAACGGGTAAAGCAGATCGTGTAGGTTTCAAGATTGAAGATGGTAAGAAATTACGTATCTTTAAATCTACTGGTAAAACTATCTAATAGTTGGAGTAGAATGATGGCGAAACTGCATGAATTATACAAAGACAAAGTAGTTGCTGAGCTTCAAGAGAAGTTTGGTTTCAGCTCTGTCATGCAAGTCCCTCAGATCGAAAAGATCACATTAAACATGGGTGTGGGCGAAGCTCTAGCTGACAAGAAGATCCTAGATAACGCTGTTGCGGATCTAGAAGCAATCTCTGGTCAGAAACCTCTAATCACTAAAGCTCGCAAATCAGTTGCTGGCTTCAAAGTGCGTGAAGGTTACCCAATTGGTTGTAAAGTAACCCTACGTGGCGAGCGTATGTGGGACTTTTTTGAGCGTTTGGTTTCAATCGCTATCCCACGTATCCGTGACTTCCGTGGTGTAAGTGCTAAGTCTTTCGATGGACGTGGTAACTACAGCATGGGCGTACGTGAGCAAATCATCTTCCCAGAAATCGATTATGATAAAGTAGACCGTGTACGTGGTCTTGATATCACTATCACTACTTCTGCGAAAACAGATGATGAAGGCCGTGCGTTGTTAGAAGCGTTTAACTTCCCATTCAAGAAATAAGGGTAGGGTTATGGCAAAGAATTCTATGAAAGCGCGCGAAGCAAAGCGCACTAAATTAGTTGCTCAGTTCGCTGAAAAGCGTGCGGCACTAAAAGCTATCATCAGCGATGTGAAAACATCTGACGATGATCGTTGGGACGCGGTATTAAAGCTACAAGCTTTACCACGTGATTCTAGCCCTTCACGTCAACGTAATCGTTGTAACGTTACGGGCCGCCCACACGGTTACCTTCGCAAATTCGGCATGAGCCGTATCAAAGTTCGCGAAGCAGCTATGCGCGGTGAAATTCCTGGCCTTAAAAAGGCTAGCTGGTAATAGTATCACGGGAGTAAGACTATGAGCTTGCAAGATCCTATTGCGGATTTGTTTACACGTATCCGTAACGGTCAGTCAGCGAAGAAAGTATCAGTAACGATGCCAACTTCAAAACTGAAAGTAGCAGTAGCTAAAGTATTAAAAGATGAAGGTTATATCGCAGATTACGCTGTAAGCGGTGAAGCGAAGCCTGAGCTTTCTATCGAATTAAAATATTTCGAAGGCAAAGCTGTTATTGAAAATATCCAGCGTGTTAGCCGCCCTGGTCTACGTATCTATAAGAAACGTGACGAATTACCAAAGGTAATGGGTGGTCTTGGTATCGCTATCGTATCAACTTCTAAAGGCCTAATGACAGACCGCGCAGCACGTAGTGCCGGCGTTGGTGGTGAGATCATTGGCTTTGTAGCTTAATCGGAGGGGAACTATGTCTCGCATAGCAAAGGCACCAATCAATGTTCCTGCCGGTGTAGAAGTTACATTAAAAGGCCAGGAAATCACAGTTAAAGGCAAAAACGGTGAATTAACTCGCACTATCAACGACGCTGTTGAAGTACAAGTTAACGACAACGTTATTACAACTTTACCTCGTGAAGGCGTAGTCAATGCATGGGCACAAGCAGGTACTGCTCGCGCTCTTATCAACAACATGGTTGTTGGTACGCATGAAGGTTACGAGAAGAAACTTCAGTTAGTAGGTGTTGGTTACCGTGCAGCAGCTAAGGGCAAAGTATTAGACTTAACTCTTGGTTTCTCACACCCAGTTAATTTCGAAGTACCAGAAGGTATTACGATTGAAACACCAAGCCAAACAGAAGTTCTAGTTAAGGGCGTAGACAAGCAGTTAGTTGGTCAAACAGCTGCTAACATCCGTGCATACCGTAAACCTGAGCCTTATAAAGGTAAAGGTGTTCGTTACGCGGACGAGAATGTACGCCGTAAAGAGGCTAAGAAGAAGTAAGGTAAGACGATGGATAAAAAAACAGCTCGTCTACGTCGTGCTAAACGCACTCGTAGAAATTACATTGAACAAGGCACAACGCGTCTTGTTATCCACCGCACGCCACGTCACATTTACGCTCAAGTAGTTACTGCTGAGGGTACTGTACTGGCTGCTGCTTCTACTGTTGAAAAAGCAATTAGCGAAACAGTTAAAGGCACAGGTAACGTTGCAGCTGCTCAAGCAGTTGGTAAAGCGGTTGCTGAACGTGCAGCTGACAAAGGCATCGAAAAGATTGCTTTTGATCGCAGTGGCTTTAAATATCACGGCCGTGTGAAGGCGCTTGCTGATGCAGCGCGTGAAGCCGGTCTGCAATTCTAGGAGTAGACAATGGCTAACGTAGAAGCAAAGCAACAACAGCCTGATTTGGCTGAAAAGCTAATCGCGGTAAACCGTGTGTCTAAAGTGGTTAAAGGTGGTCGTATCTTTAGCTTCACTGCACTAACTGTAGTTGGTGACGGCGCAGGTAAAGTAGGTTTTGGTTATGGTAAAGCACGTGAAGTTCCAGCTGCTATTCAAAAAGCAATGGAAAAAGCACGTCGCAACATGATCAGCGTAGAACTAAACGGCAACACGCTACAGCACCCAATCAAGGGTCGCCACGCGGGTTCTAAAGTATACATGCAGCCTGCTTCTGAAGGTACAGGTATCATCGCCGGTGGTGCGATGCGTGCAGTACTAGAAGTAACTGGTGTACAGAACGTACTGTCAAAAGCATACGGTTCAACTAACCCGATCAACATCGTTCGTGCAACGATTGCTGCTCTTGAGAACATGAACTCTCCAGAAGCTATCGCTGCTAAACGTGGTCTTAGCGTTGACGAAATCACGGGGTAAACCATGGCTAATAAAACTGTTAAAGTAACACAAGTAAAGAGCTCTATCGGTCGTTTACCGAAGCATAAAGCTACATTACGTGGTCTTGGTCTACGTCGTATCAATCACACTGTTGAGTTAGAAGACACAGCATGTGTGCGTGGTATGATTAACCAAGTTTCTTACATGGTAAAGGTTGAGGGTTAATTCGATGCGTTTGAATACACTTTCACCTGCTGCTGGTGCAAAAACTGAAAAGAAACGTCTAGGTCGTGGTATCGGTTCTGGTCTTGGTAAGACTGGTGGCCGTGGTCATAAAGGTCAAAAATCACGTTCTGGCGGTAAAGTACGCGTTGGTTTCGAAGGCGGTCAAATGCCTATGCAACGTCGTCTACCTAAATTTGGTTTCACTTCACGTAAATCATTAGTATCTACTGAAGTTAACCTTTTTGAAATCGCTAAAGTTGAAGGCGATGTAGTAGACGTAAACGCGTTACAAGCAGCTGGTCTAGTTAAAAAGAACATCCAGTTCGTTAAAGTAGTAAAATCTGGCGAAGTTTCACGCGCAGTTACCGTTAAAGGTCTTAAAGTGACTAAAGGTGCTCGCGAAGCTATCGAAGCTGCCGGAGGCAAGGTAGAAGACTAAGGAAGTACTAATGGCTAAACCAGGTCAAGATATGAAAAGTGCACAAAGTGGGCTTTCGGAATTGAAGCGTCGATTACTATTTGTATTAGGTGCTATCATTATTTACCGTCTAGGTTCATTCGTGCCGATCCCTGGGATTGACGCCGCTGTACTTGCCGATTTCTTCGAGCAACAAAAGGGCACCATTGTTGAAATGTTTAACATGTTCAGCGGTGGTGCGCTTGAGCGCGCTTCAGTGTTAGCACTGGGTATTATGCCGTACATCTCGGCTTCGATTATTACGCAACTATTAACGCATATGTATCCGCCGTTTATAGAGCTTAAGAAAGAAGGTGAGCAAGGGCGTAAGAAAATTAGCCAGTACACACGCTACGGCACGCTTGTGCTTGCTACTATCCAATCAATCGGTATTGCTACAAGCTTACCGAGCATGATGGACGGGTTAGTTGTTAACCCTGGTATCGGTTTCTACTTCACTGCTGTAGTGAGTTTAGTAACTGGTACTATGTTCCTAATGTGGTTGGGCGAGCAAATTACAGAACGTGGTATCGGTAACGGTATTTCAGTTCTGATTTTTGTTGGTATCGTAGCTAACCTGCCGTCTGCTATTGGTTCGACAGCCGAAATGGCGCGCCAAGGTGATCTGAATGTACTTGTACTGTTATTGATTGCTGTAATCGTATTCGCTGTTACTTACCTAGTTGTATTCTTTGAGCGTGGTCAACGTCGTATCGTCGTTAACTATGCGAAGCGTCAACAAGGTCGTCAGGTATTTGCTGCTCAAAGCACGCACTTACCACTGAAAGTAAACATGGCGGGTGTTATTCCACCAATCTTTGCTAGCAGTATAATTCTGTTCCCTGGTACAATTGCAAGCTGGTTCGGCCAGGGTGAAGGTCCGGTCGCTGATGTGCTACAAGCAATCGCTACAACGTTGACTCCAGGTCAGCCTTTATATGCGATGGTTTTAGCTGCGGCTATTATCTTCTTCTGCTTTTTCTACACCGCGTTGGTATTTAACCCGCGTGAAACAGCAGATAACCTGAAAAAATCTGGCGCATTTATCCCAGGTATTCGTCCAGGTGAGCAGACATCTAAATACATTGATAAAGTGATGACACGCCTGACATTGGCAGGTGCTTTGTATATAACCTTTATCTGTCTGGTGCCCGAATTCATGACTATGGCATGGCAAACGCCATTCTATTTCGGCGGTACATCAATTTTGATTATCGTTGTTGTAATCATGGACTTTATGGCACAAGTACAGACGCATCTGATGTCACATCAGTATGATTCTGTGCTGAAAAAAGCAAACCTTAAAGGCTACGGCCGATAAGGTCATTTTACGGAGTTGAGCAATGAAAGTACGTGCTTCCGTTAAGAAAATATGCCGTAACTGTAAAGTTATTAAACGTGCTGGTGTAGTACGCGTAATTTGCAGTGAGCCTAAGCACAAGCAAAGGCAAGGCTAATTAAACAGTCGTGCAGGCTGAGTTATTCACTCGGCCTGTGTTTTTAGTTGTGATTTGGTCTTCGTTTGAGTATCCTTACGGGCTTTTCAAACAGATGATAACCAAATTCAAATATAGGAGATGTGTTAGTGGCCCGTATCGCTGGCATTAACGTCCCTGATCATAAACATGCAGTTATCGGTTTAACTGCTATTTATGGCATAGGTAAGACTCGCTCTAAGGCTATCTTAGCAGCGACTGGTATCGCCGAGACCACAAAAATCGGTGAACTTTCAGACGAAACACTTGACGTATTGCGTGAAGCAGTTGGCAAGTACACTGTAGAAGGTGACCTTCGTCGTGAAGTTACATTAAATATCAAGCGCCTTATGGACCTTGGTTGTTTCCGTGGCCTACGTCACCGTCGTTCGTTACCACTACGTGGTCAACGTACTAAGACTAACGCGCGTACTCGTAAGGGTCCTCGCAAGCCTATCAAGAAATAAGGTGGGGTAGATTATGGCTAAAGCACCAATTCGTCGTAAGAAGGTTAAAAAGCAAGTTGCTGATGGTATGGCTCACGTTCATGCTTCTTTCAACAACACTATTGTAACAATTACCGACCGTCAAGGTAATGCACTATCTTGGGCAACAGCAGGTGGTTCAGGTTTCCGTGGTTCACGTAAATCTACTCCATTCGCGGCTCAGGTTGCTGCAGAGCGTGCAGGTACTGCTGCTCAAGAATACGGTTTAAAAAATCTAGAAGTTTTCATTAAAGGTCCAGGTCCAGGTCGTGAATCTGCTGTACGTGCTTTGAATGCTGCTGGTTACCGTATCACCAACATCACTGACGTGACGCCAATCCCTCATAACGGTTGTCGTCCACCGAAGAAACGTCGCGTTTAACAATAGGTTAGGAGAAATAACATGGCAAGATATTTGGGCCCTAAGCTCAAGCTGAGTCGTCGTGAAGGTACTGACCTGTTCCTTAAAAGCGGCGTAAGAGCTATCGACTCTAAGTGTAAACTTGAGACTGCACCTGGTCAGCACGGCGCTCGTAAAGGTCGCTTATCTGATTACGGTTTACAGTTACGTGAAAAGCAAAAAGTACGTCGTATCTACGGTGTATTAGAAAAGCAATTCCGTAACTACTACAAAGAAGCTGCTCGCCTTAAAGGTAATACAGGTGAAAACTTGTTACAGCTTTTAGAGCAACGTTTAGACAATGTTGTATATCGCATGGGTTTTGCTAGTACACGCGCTGAAGCACGTCAGTTAGTTAGCCACAAAGCGATTTTAGTTAATGGTCGTGTAGTGAACATCCCTTCATACGTAATTACTCCAGAAGATACTGTTGTAATTCGTGAGAAGTCAAAAACACAAGCACGTATCATCGCTGCTCTAGAGTTGGCTGAGCAACGTGAAAAGCCGACTTGGGTTGAAGTTGACGGTAAGAAAATGGAAGGTAGCTTCAAGCGCCTACCTGAGCGTTCAGATCTGTCTGCGGACATTAACGAACAACTAATCGTCGAACTTTACTCTAAGTAAAGTTAAGAGTTAAGAGAGGATAAAATGCAGGGTTCTGTTACCGAATTCCTAAAACCAAGGTTAGTCGATATCGACGCTATCAACCCTACGCGTTCTAAAGTAGTTTTAGAACCATTAGAGCGTGGCTTCGGTCACACTTTGGGTAATGCCTTACGCCGTATACTGTTATCATCTATGCCTGGATGTGCAGTAACTGAAGTAGAAATCGACGGTGTATTGCATGAGTACAGCGCGAAAGAGGGCGTACAAGAAGACATCATTGAAATTCTGTTAAACCTTAAAGGTCTAGCAGTAACTTTAGAAGGCAAAGATGAAGTTTTTCTGACCCTGACTAAATCTGGTGTAGGCCCTGTGACTGCGGCTGATATTCAGCACGATGGTGATGTAACTATCGCCAACCCAGATCACGTTATCTGTCACCTTACGACAGATAGCAGCGAGATCAGCATGCGTATTCGTGTTGAGCGCGGTCGCGGTTATGTGCCGGCATCTAGTCGTTTATCCTCTGATGACGATGAGCGTCCAATTGGTCGTCTGCTGCTTGATGCATCATTCAGCCCAGTTGAACGTATTGCGTACTCGGTTGAATCAGCCCGTGTTGAGCAACGTACAGACTTAGACAAGCTAATCATTGATATGGAAACGAACGGCACTTTAGATCCTGAAGAAGCGATCCGCCGTGCGTCTACTATCTTAGCTGAGCAATTAGATGCATTCGTAGATTTACGTGATGTAACTGAGCCAGAAGAGAAAGAAGAGAAGCCAGAATTCGATCCTATTCTACTTCGTCCAGTTGATGATCTTGAACTAACAGTACGTTCAGCAAACTGTTTGAAAGCCGAGCAAATTCAATATATCGGTGATTTAGTTCAGCGCACTGAAGTTGAGCTTCTTAAAACGCCTAACTTAGGTAAGAAGTCTCTAACTGAAATTAAAGACGTGCTAGCTTCACGTGGTCTTTCTCTAGGTATGCGCCTAGAAAATTGGCCGCCTGCAAGCCTAGCTGAATAATCTAAATCACTATATTAGTTTAGTTAGAAGGATAGGGTCATGCGCCATCGTAAGAGTGGTCGTCAATTAAACCGTAACAGCAGCCATCGCAAAGCGATGTTCAGCAACATGGCTGGTTCTTTGGTGAAACATGAAATCATCAAAACAACTTTGCCTAAAGCTAAAGAGTTGCGCCGTGTAATTGAACCTTTAATCACACTGGCTAAGACTGACAGTGTAGCAAACCGCCGTTTAGCGTTTGCTCGCACGCGTGATAATGAAGTAGTTGGTAAATTATTCAGCGAAATCGGTCCACGTAATACAGACCGTCCTGGTGGTTACACTCGTATTCTTAAGTGTGGCTTCCGTGCTGGTGATAATGCACCAATGGCTTATATTGAACTAGTTGGTCGCCCAGCGACAAACGAAGAAGTTCAAGAAGACGCGCAGTCTGCAGAGTAAGTCGTAAAGACACCAAAAAGCCGAGCTTATGCTCGGCTTTTTACTTTCTGAAATTCACTATCGATAAATTAACTCTATCAATTCCCAAACATCACCATACAATCTTGAAGCAACTAGCAACTAGCAACTAGCAACTAGCAACTAAGATCACATATAAAGATCACACCGCGTTCTTTAATAGCAACATCTTCAGTTATAGAAGTTAAAAACAGGCATATATATAAAATACAGTGGCTATATAGGCCTAATACGAGTGATTTAGTGCTATTTTTACGCGTTTCGTTCGTATTTTGCGCGAACAGTCATTTTTTTCATAAAAACTTCAAAAAACAGTTGATCTCAATTCGGATCTCCCTATAATGCGCATCCACCGACACGGCGGACTGCTTACAAAAAAGCAAAACGACGAGTTGGTTGAGTCAAGTAAGACTGGGTTTTGAAAAAATAAACTTTTCTCAAAATTAAGTGTTGACAAAAATAACGGCTTGCGTAGAATGCAC